>NZ_JASCPT010000005.1:0-121258 GCF_029959775.1 Pseudomonas sp. PS01270
AAGGGTTGTGAGTGCCGTCGTCATCGCTGGCAAGCCAGCTCCCACAGGTTGGGTGCACGCCGCAAATCAATGTGGGAGCTGGCTTGCCAGCGATGGCGGCAGATCATGCGACAGAGAACCTCTGGCATCCCCGGCCCACCGCCTTATAATGCCCGCCTTTGCAAAATCAGCAGGCTGTACCACCTTGGCAAACATAGATAACCCGGTCGCCGAAATGGCGCCCGACGGCTTTTACCGCGTCGCGCTGGGCGTTGAGTACAAAGGCTCGCGTTACAGCGGCTGGCAACGGCAGCTGACCGGAGTGGCGACGGTGCAGGAAGAGCTTGAAAAAGCCCTGTCGAAAGTCGCCAATTCGCCGGTTTCCCTGCAATGCGCCGGGCGTACCGATGCCGGCGTGCATGCCTGCGGCCAAGTGGTGCACTTTGACACCCAGGTTGATCGCTCGCTGAAAGCCTGGGTCATGGGCGCCAATATCAATCTGCCCCACGACATTAGCGTCAGTTGGGCCAGGGTCATGCCGGCGCATTTTCATGCGCGCTTCAAGGCCATCGCCCGGCGTTATCGCTATGTGATCTACAACGATCAGATTCGCCCGGCGCACCTCAATGAAGAAATCACCTGGAATCACCGTCCGCTCGACGCCGAGCGTATGGCCGAGGCCGCGCAGTACCTGATCGGTACCCACGATTTCAGCGCGTTCCGGGCCGGTCAGTGCCAGGCCAAGTCGCCGATCAAGAAGATGCATCACCTGCGCGTGACCCGTCACGGCAAGATGATCGTGCTCGACATTCGTGCCAACGCGTTCCTGCATCACATGGTGCGCAATATTGCCGGTGTGCTGATGACCATCGGTGCCGGGGAGCGCCCGGTGGAGTGGATGAAAGAAGTGCTGGAGAGTCGCGAGCGTCGCTCCGGCGGGGTGACGGCGCATCCATATGGGCTCTATCTGGTGCAGGTCGAGTATCACGACGAATTCCCGTTGCCCGAGCGCTTTATCGGGCCACATTTCCTTACGGGTTTCTCCGAACTTGACGGCTGACGCCCTCGGACGCTTTTGTTACCATCCGGGACGTTTTCGGATTTTGCCTTGAGGTTTTCCTGACATGTCAGCTGTTCGCAGCAAGATCTGTGGCATTACCCGCATTGAAGATGCACTGGCCGCCGTCGAAGCCGGTGCCGATGCGATCGGTCTGGTGTTTTACGCCAAGAGCCCGCGTGCAGTGAATGTGCAGCAGGCAAGGGCGATCATCAAGGCGTTGCCGCCGTTCGTCACCACCGTGGGGCTGTTCGTCAACGCCAGTCGTTGCGAGCTGGGAGAAATCCTCGATGCGGTGCCGCTTGATCTGCTGCAATTCCATGGCGACGAAAGTGCGCAGGAGTGCGAAGGCTGGCATCGTCCGTACATCAAAGCGCTGCGGGTCAAGGCTGGCGATGACATTGCCGCTGCCTGCGATGCCTTCCCCGGCGCCAGTGGCGTACTGCTCGACACCTATGTCGAAGGGGTGCCCGGTGGAACCGGCGAGGCGTTTGACTGGTCACTGATTCCGCAACACCTGAGCAAACCGCTGATTCTGGCCGGCGGCCTGACGCCGGAGAACGTTGCCGACGCGGTAGCACGGGTCAAGCCCTACGCGGTGGATGTCAGCGGCGGGGTAGAAGCGAGCAAAGGCATCAAGGATCACCACAAGATTCGCGCATTCATCAACGCGGTGCGCGGCAATACATCGTCGATGTGACGGCTGGCAGTCTGCCGCCGTCCATCAATGCACTTGCACAAAGCAGGCGCGGCTGAGGGTTGCTGAATCGTACGCAGGTCATGTTTCGCGCTGACCGCGACTGTTCGGCAACCATCGCCACACACATGAATTTAGCTCAAGGGCATACGCGGGGCTGCGAACCAGAGCGTTCGGGCCGCCGGTACTGGAGAAAGAAAGCATGAGCAACTGGTTAGTAGACAAACTGATCCCTTCGATCATGCGCTCGGAGGTCAAGAAGAGCTCGGTGCCTGAAGGTCTGTGGCACAAATGCCCATCCTGCGAGGCGGTGTTGTACCGTCCGGAGCTGGAAAAGACCCTGGACGTTTGCCCCAAGTGCAACCATCACATGCGCATCGGCGCACGTGCGCGCATTGACATTTTCCTCGACCCGGAAGGCCGCAACGAACTGGGTGCTGATCTGGAGCCGGTTGACCGTCTGAAATTCCGCGACGGCAAGAAGTACAAGGATCGCCTGGTTGCCGCGCAAAAGCAGACCGGCGAAAAAGACGCGCTGATCTCGGTCAGCGGTACCTTGCTGGGCATGCCGGTAGTGGTTTCGGCGTTCGAATTCAACTTCATGGGCGGTTCCATGGGCGCCATCGTCGGTGAGCGCTTCGTTCGCGCTGCCAACTACGCACTGGAAAACCGCTGCCCGATGATCTGCTTCGCCGCCTCCGGTGGTGCACGCATGCAGGAAGCGCTGATCTCGCTGATGCAGATGGCCAAGACTTCGGCCGTGCTGGCGCGTCTGCGTGAAGAAGGCATTCCGTTCATCTCCGTACTGACCGACCCGGTCTACGGCGGCGTTTCCGCCAGTCTGGCGATGCTCGGTGACGTCATCGTTGGCGAACCGAAAGCCCTGATCGGCTTCGCCGGTCCGCGGGTAATCGAGCAGACCGTGCGCGAAAAACTGCCGGAAGGCTTCCAGCGCAGCGAATTCCTGCTGGAGCACGGTGCAATCGACATGATCATTCACCGTCAGGAACTGCGTCCGCGTCTGGGTAACCTGCTGGCACAAATGACTGGCAAGCCGACGCCGAAATTCGTCGCCGCGCCGATCGAGCCGATCGTGGTGCCGCCGGTGCCTGCCAACGTATGACCCAGCGCACCCTTGGTGAATGGCTCGCCTACCTCGAGCAGTTGCATCCGTCGGCCATCGATATGGGCCTGGAGCGTTCGCAACAGGTAGCGTCCCGCTTGGGGCTGGGCCAGCCGGCGCCTCGGGTGATCACGGTCACCGGCACCAACGGCAAGGGTTCGACCTGCGCGTTCGTGGCTTCTTTGCTGCGTGCGCAGGGCCTGAGCGTTGGCGTCTACAATTCTCCGCACCTGCTGCGTTATAACGAGCGGGTGCAGCTCAACGGCGTCGAAGCCACTGACGCCCAGCTGTGCGAAGCTTTTGCTGCGGTCGAGGCGGGCCGCGGCGACACTTCCCTGACTTACTTCGAAATGGGCACCCTGGCGGCGTTCTGGCTGTTCCAACAGTCCGCGCTTGATGCTGTGGTGCTTGAAGTGGGTCTGGGCGGGCGTCTGGATACCGTCAATGTGGTGGATGCCGACATCGCGCTGGTCACCAGTATTGGTGTCGATCACGCCGATTATCTGGGCAATACCCGCGAATCCGTAGCCTTCGAGAAGGCCGGAATCTTCCGCCAGGGCAAGCCTGCTCTGTGTGGCGACCTGAATCCTCCGCAACCGCTGCTCGACAAGGCACGCGAACTGGCTTGCCCGTTTTTTCTGCGTGGTCGCGATTTCGATCTCGGCATCACTGAGCAGCACTGGCAGTGGCGCGGTACCGACGCGCAGGGCCAAGCGGTCGAATTGCGTGATTTGCCACTGCTTGATCTGCCGATGGAAAACGCCGCGCTGGCGCTGCAAGCCTATCTGCTGACAGGTTTGCCGTGGAATGCCGAACAGATTGTCGCGGCGTTGCAGGCGACGCGCGTGGTCGGGCGCCTCGATCGTCGTTCGTTCGAATGGAACGGCAAGCGCCTGAACCTGTTGCTGGATGTTGGTCACAATCCGCATGCCGCTGAATATCTCGCGCGACGTCTGGCTGCGCGGCCGCCGGTTGGCAAGCGTTTGGCGGTGTTCGGGTTGCTGGCGGACAAGGATCTCGATGGTGTTGTTGGCGAATTGAATGCTAGTGTCGCGCATTGGGCTGTCGCGCCGCTGGATTCGCCGCGTGCGCGTCCCGTAGCTGAGCTTGAGGCAGCGCTGCAGAACCTTGGTGCTTCGGTTACGTCCTATGCCAGCGTTGCGGCCGCTCTGGAAGGGCAGTGCGCTGAGGCAACCAGCGACGACGAGATTCTGTTGTTCGGATCATTTTATTGTGTCGCCGAGGCCCTTGAATGGCTGGCCCGGCGCTCCACGGAGGAAGCGGCAAATGGCTTTGCTGGATAAAGCGTACAAGCAGCGCATGGTCGGCGCTTTGGTGCTGGTGGCGCTGGCGGTGATCTTCCTGCCGATGCTGTTTTCCCGTCAGGATGAGCAGCGTCAGGTGACCGTCGAGGCCCCGGCTGCGCCTCAGCCTTCGGCCATGCCGCAAGTGCAAATGGACCCGGTCGCCGTGCCTGAGCCCCAGGCTTTGCCGCAAGAACCGGTGCCAACGGACGAAGAGGTCGCTGAAGAAGTGGTGGCTGCTGCTCCGGCCGCCCCGGCACCGACCATCCCGGCGCAGATTGCCCGCCCGGCAACGCCGCCACCGGTGGCCAAGCCGATTCCGGCGCCGGCTCAGCCAATCACCTCCGCAAACAGCAAGCCTGACACCACGCAGAGCCGCGTCGATGCCAACGGTCTGTCGGTGAGCTGGTCGGTGCAACTTGCCAGCCTGTCGAGCCGCGCCAGCGCCGAGAGCCTGCAGAAGAACCTGCGCAGCCAGGGTTATAACGCCTACATTCGTTCGGCCGATGGCAAGAATCGGGTGTTCGTCGGTCCGCTGATCGAGCGTGCCGAAGCCGACCGTCTGCGTGATCTGCTGAGTCGTCAGCAGAACCTCAAAGGCTTCGTTGTCCGTTTTCAGCCTGAACGTGGCTGAAATCTATCACCTCGATTGAAAAGCACTGACAATCGCAGCTTACCGACAGCCATGCGCTCTGCTAAAATGCGCCGCCTTATCCGTCTGTAGGCTGCACTGTGCCATTTACCTGGGTTGACTGGGCGATCGTTGCAATCATCGCCATCTCCGCATTGATCAGTCTGAGCCGCGGCTTCGTAAAGGAAGCGTTATCGCTGCTGACCTGGATCATCGCAGGAGCGGTTGCCTGGATGTTTGGTGGCTCACTGTCCGAGTACCTCGCCGGATACATCGAAACCCCATCGGCTCGCGTGATCGCGGGCTGTGCCATCATGTTTGTCGCCACACTGATCGTGGGCGCAATGATCAATTATCTTATCGGCGAGTTGGTTCGCGTCACCGGGTTGTCCGGGACCGATCGATTCCTCGGCATGGCCTTCGGCGCAGCGCGTGGCGTGTTGCTGGTGGTCGTGGCGGTCGGGCTGTTGAGCCTGGGGCCGGTACAGCAGGACGGGTGGTGGAAAGAATCACAGCTCGTGCCCAAGTTTCTATTGGTCGCCGACTGGTCCAAAAACCTGATACTGGGGTGGAGCAGTCAGTGGCTTGCCAGCGGAATCAGCGTACCCGCTGAGATTCCGTTCAAGGAGCAACTCTTGCCGACGGCGAAAACGCCTCAGTGAGTGCTGTTCAGTTCAGATCCATTAAGTAGGGGTTGCGTCGCATGTGTGGCATCGTCGGTATCGTCGGTAAGTCGAACGTCAATCAGGCGCTGTATGACGCGCTAACCGTGCTCCAGCACCGCGGCCAGGACGCTGCCGGTATCGTGACCAGCCATGATGGCCGGTTGTTCCTGCGCAAGGATAATGGCCTGGTGCGTGACGTGTTCCAGCAGCGTCACATGCAGCGTCTGGTCGGCCACATGGGTATCGGCCACGTCCGTTACCCGACTGCCGGCAGCTCGACGTCGGCCGAAGCCCAGCCGTTCTACGTCAACTCGCCGTACGGCATCACACTGGCGCACAACGGTAACCTGACCAACGTTGAACAGTTGGCCAAGGAGATCTACGAATCCGATCTGCGTCACGTCAACACCAGCTCCGACTCGGAAGTGCTGCTCAACGTGTTCGCCCACGAGTTGGCCCAGCGCGGCAAGCTGCAGCCGACCGAAGAAGACGTGTTCGCCGCCGTGACCGACGTGCACAACCGTTGCGTTGGTGGCTACGCCGTTGTGGCGATGGTCACCGGTTACGGCATCGTCGGTTTCCGCGACCCGCACGGCATTCGCCCGATCGTGTTCGGCCAGCGTCACACTGACGAAGGCGTCGAGTACATGATTGCCTCGGAAAGCGTTTCCCTGGACGTGCTCGGTTTCACCCTGATCCGCGACCTCGCGCCAGGCGAAGCGGTGTACATCACCGAAGATGGCAAGCTGCACACCCGTCAGTGCGCAACCAACCCGTCGCTGACCCCGTGCATTTTCGAACACGTCTACCTGGCGCGTCCGGACTCGATCATCGACGGCGTGTCGGTGTACAAAGCACGTCTGCGCATGGGCGAGAAGCTTGCCGAGAAGATCCTGCGCGAGCGCCCTGAGCACGACATCGACGTGGTCATCCCGATTCCGGACACCAGCCGTACCGCAGCGCTGGAACTGGCCAATCACCTTGGCGTGAAATTCCGCGAAGGCTTCGTCAAGAACCGTTACATCGGTCGCACCTTCATCATGCCGGGCCAGGCCGCACGCAAGAAGTCGGTACGCCAGAAGCTCAACGCCATCGAGCTGGAATTCCGCGGCAAGAACGTCATGCTGGTCGATGACTCGATAGTGCGCGGCACCACTTGCAAGCAGATCATCCAGATGGCCCGCGAAGCCGGCGCGAAAAACGTCTACTTCTGCTCGGCGGCACCTGCGGTGCGCTTCCCGAACGTGTACGGTATCGACATGCCGAGCGCCCACGAACTGATCGCGCACAACCGTTCGACTCAAGACGTGGCCGACCTGATCGGTGCAGACTGGCTGATCTATCAGGATCTGCCTGACTTGATCGAAGCGGTCGGCGGCGGCAAGATCAAGATCGAGCACTTCGATTGCGCAGTGTTTGATGGCAAGTACGTGACCGGTGACGTCGACGAGGCTTACCTGAACAAGATCGAGCAGGCGCGCAACGATGCCTCGAAGGTCAAGACCCAGGCAGTCAGTGCGATCATCGATCTGTACAACAACTGAGTTTCCACCGGCCCTGAGGGGCCGGTTTTGTATCTGATATTTATTGTTCGAGAACAGCAAGGAGAGACAGCATGAGTCAGGAATGGGATGCCGGTCGGCTGGACAGCGACCTCGAAGGCGTAGCGTTCGATACCCTGGCCGTCCGTGCCGGTCAGCACCGCACGCCGGAAGGCGAACACGGTGACCCGATGTTCTTCACCTCCAGTTACGTGTTCCGCACCGCTGCCGATGCAGCGGCGCGCTTTGCCGGCGAAGTGCCTGGCAACGTCTATTCGCGCTACACCAACCCGACCGTGCGCGCGTTCGAAGAACGCATTGCCGCGCTGGAGGGCGCCGAGCAAGCCGTCGCCACGGCAACCGGCATGGCCGCGATCATGGCGGTGGTGATGAGCCTGTGCAGTGCTGGCGATCATGTGCTGGTGTCGCGCAGCGTGTTCGGCTCGACCATCAGCCTCTTCGAGAAATACTTCAAACGCTTCGGCGTCGAAGTCGATTACGTCCCGCTGGCCGATCTGTCAGCTTGGGACGCGGCGATCAAGTCCAACACCAAACTGCTTTTTGTCGAGTCGCCGTCCAACCCGTTGGCCGAGCTGGTGGATATCGCCGCCCTGGCTGAAATCGCTCATGCCAAGGGCGCGCAGCTGGTGGTCGACAACTGCTTCTGCACCCCGGCGTTGCAGCAGCCGCTGAAGCTCGGCGCGGACATTGTCGTGCACTCGGCGACCAAGTTCATCGACGGTCAGGGTCGCTGCATGGGCGGCGTTGTCGCCGGTCGCGGTGAACAGATGAAAGAGGTGGTGGGTTTCCTGCGGACCGCCGGGCCGACCCTCAGCCCGTTCAACGCGTGGATCTTCCTCAAAGGCCTCGAGACCCTCAACCTGCGCATGAAAGCGCATTGCGCGAACGCTCAGGCGCTGGCCGAATGGCTGGAGCAGCAGGACGGCATCGAGAAGGTCCATTACGCCGGTCTGAAGAGCCATCCGCAGCACGAGTTGGCCCAGCGCCAGCAGAAGGGTTTTGGTGCGGTGGTCAGCTTCGAGGTCAAGGGCGGCAAAGAAGGCGCCTGGCGCTTTATCGATGCCACGCGGTTGATTTCGATCACCGCCAACCTCGGCGACAGCAAAACCACGATCACCCATCCAAGCACCACTTCCCACGGCCGTCTGGCGCCCCAGGAGCGTGAAGCGGCAGGCATTCGTGACAGTCTGATCCGCGTTGCGGTCGGTCTGGAAGATGTGGCTGACCTGCAAGCTGACCTGGCGCGCGGTCTGGCGGCATTGTGATCGAGTTGTCCACACCCGCGGCCAACACCCATGGCCGCGTGGCGCTGGTCACCGGGGCTGCGCGCGGTATTGGCCTCGGAATCGCCGCTTGGCTGATCAGCGAAGGCTGGCAGGTGGTGCTGACCGATCTTGATCGGGTGCGTGGTTCGAAAGTGGCGAAGGTGCTGGGCGAGAACGCCTGGTTCATCGCCATGGACGTCGCCGACGAAAATCAGGTCGCGCTGGGCGTGGCCGAGGTATTGGGGCAGTTTGGTCGCCTTGATGCATTGGTCTGCAACGCGGCGGTCGCCGATCCGCACAACATCACCTTGGAAAGCCTCGATCTGGCGTATTGGAATCGGGTGCTGGCGGTGAATCTGAGCGGGCCGATGTTGCTGGCCAAGCACTGTGCGCCTTATCTGCGTGCGCACAACGGTTCGATCGTCAATCTGGCCTCGACCCGCGCGCGACAGTCGGAGGCGGACTCCGAGGCGTATGCGGCGAGCAAGGGCGGGCTGTTGGCGCTGACCCATGCGCTGGCAATCAGCCTTGGACCGGAAATCCGCGTGAACGCAGTCAGTCCTGGCTGGATTGATGCCCGTGATCCCTCGGTGCGTCGCGCCGAACCTTTGGCCGATGCCGATCATGCTCAGCATCCGGCGGGCAGGGTAGGGACTGTCGAGGACGTGGCGGCGATGGTGGCGTGGTTGCTGTCGAGGAATGCCGGGTTTGTCACCGGCCAGGAATTCGTCGTCGACGGCGGCATGACCAAGAAGATGATCTACGAGCAGTGAAAGGCAGCTGCAAGCTGCAAGCTAAAGCAAGACGCTGGTGTGCCTGCTTTAGGTGATCCTGCTTTTTCTTGGAGCTTGCAGCTTGCAGCTAAAACCCGTTTTTGAAAAAAACTCCAATCCTGCTATTGACTTAGCTTCGCCACCTGCGTAAATTTCGCGGCCTCGGAGATGCAAACGGGTGATTAGCTCAGCTGGGAGAGCGTCTGCCTTACAAGCAGAATGTCGGCGGTTCGATCCCGTCATCACCCACCACTCCCGAGAAGCTTGCGCAAGCAAGAGAGTAGGCTGAAAGTGCCTGCACCGACGCGCAGCGGTAGTTCAGTCGGTTAGAATACCGGCCTGTCACGCCGGGGGTCGCGGGTTCGAGTCCCGTCCGCTGCGCCATATTTTACGAGTCAGATTGATCTGGTTCGCGATTGCTAGGCACCGAAGCCGGTAATCAAAACGAGTTACTTGAGCGCAAGCTCAAAGCGATACGCAGCGGTAGTTCAGTCGGTTAGAATACCGGCCTGTCACGCCGGGGGTCGCGGGTTCGAGTCCCGTCCGCTGCGCCATATCTGTTTCAAGGACCACTGAACGCCTTGAAGCGCCGAAACCAGCCATCGGCTGAATCGGATCGATAGCAAAGACCCTGGTCGAAAGACCGGGGTTTTTTGTGTCTGAAATTTGGTTATTCCCCTCTCGAACTCCTGCGCAAATCGTCCTGTAGGAGCTGCGGCACGCTGCGATCTTTTGATCTTGCTCTTAAAAAATCCAGATCAAAAGATCGCAGCCTCGTTTCACTCGACAGCTCCTACAAGAATCTCTGCAAGCCTACTGCGGTGCCACGTCGCATTGATTTTTTTGATTATTTAGTCAGGTTTTTGTAACTGGTTGTTTGCTGTGGGCGCAGAAACCTTTAAAGTTAACCTTTCGGTCAGCTTTGCACTGTCAACACAGCTCTTTGCTTCGCCAGAAAGAGCTTCTGCACGACTCGAGATCCCCAGTAGATAACCACAAGGGCGGACCTATAACCGCCCAGAGGATGATCCATGTCCAACCGTGAAATATCCCGGCGCTCGTTCCTCCAGGGCGGGCTGGTGGCGGGTGTGAGCGTTACGCTTACGCCGCTCAGCAGTCAGGCGCTGGCTGCCTTGATGGAAAACAGCGTCACCGTGCCGTCCGAGAAATGGCTCGGCAATAACGGCAAGGCGCGGCAACGCAACGATGCCTTGTCCAAGGTCTGCGGCAGCAAGGTGTTTGCCCGCGACATCCGCGCCAAGGACATGCCCGGCTGGCCTGAGCAACAGGGTCACGCCATGCTGCTGAAAACCATCAAGGCCGACCGCATCTACGCAGGCTACGACCTGTCGTGGCTCGGCGCTGATCTGCAGCCAGACCGCATCGTTACCGCTGCCGATCTGGACAAGGACGGTATCCACTTCCCCGAAGAGCACGCGCCTGATCCATTGCTGCCGGAAGGCAAAGTGCCGATGTTCATCGGTCACCCGGTAGCGATTCTGATCTGGAACGATTTCGAGCGTTTCCGTCAGGCCAAGAATCAACTCAAATTCAATGACAAAGCGATTCGTTACGGCGCCAAAGTGCCGTTCTACGAAGGCGATCCCTACGGCAGCTTCCGCTACGTGCGCGTCGGCGGCGCGACCTCGGCGGACGAAGACGAGTTCGCCAGCCTCAAGGATTCGATCCTGTTCCCGATGCTGAAGAACCGCCGTCCAGTGTGGAATGCATCGCCGAACCTGCATGGCAACCTTACCGAGCGCGGCCTGTTCTACGCCGATCGCATGAAGCAGGAAATCGACACGCCGCCAGACAACTGGCTGGTGTTCGATGAGCGCTACAAGACGCCGTCGATCGAGCCGGCCGCCCTCGAGCCGGACAACGGCAACGGCTGGTACGACCCGAAAACCAAAACCCTGCATTTCGTCGTGGCGACGCAGTGCCCGCTGGAAGTCGCGACCGAGACCGCGAAGATGATCGGGCCGTCGCGTTTCGGCCTGGCCAATCTGAACATGCACCCGGGCTATACCGTCGGCTATGGCTCCAAAGACCACAACATTTTCGTCTACTACGCAGCCCTGGCCGCGCTGTACGGCGCCGGTGTGCCGGTGCGTCTGGCCAACGACCGCTACGAGCAGTTCCAGAGCGGCATCAAGCGTCACCCGTTCGACATCCGCTACCAGTTAGCCGTGGACAAGAACGACTACACCTTCAAGATTTTCCGCGCGGAAATGAGCGTCGATGGCGGCGGTCGGGTCAACTACAGCCCATCGGTGGCGGCGGTTGGCGCCACCGCAGCGCAGTCGATCTACTACATGCCGCAGAACGATCTGCAGGTCACCGCGTATCACTCGCGCGCGGTCGAGGCGGGTTCGATGCGCGGTTACGGCACTCTGCAAAGCATGGCGGCGACCGAAATGATGGTCGACGAGATCGCCAATCGCCTGGGTGTCGACGCCATCGATTTGCGCCGCAGGAATGCCCTGCGATCCGGCATGAAAAACACCCAGGGCGCAATCCCGGCCGGTGCACTGCGCCTGCATGAAATCCTCGACAAAGCCTCGGTGCACGAAGTCTGGAAAAATCGCGACACGATCAAGCAGCAACGTGAAGCGGCAGACCCGGATAACTGGTACGGCGTCGGTTTCGCCATCTGCCAGAAAGACTTCGGCACCGGCTCCGAAGCGCCGATGGCCAGCATCGAATTCACTGCAGACGGGCGCATTACTCTGCGCCACATCGGTATCGAAATCGGCACCGGCATGTCCACTTCGCAAGCCTTGGTCGTCGCCGATTTCCTCGGCAGCCCGGCGCACGAGGTGAAGACCGGCGAAACCGAATGGCAGGAAATGCAGCTGATCACCAGCGGCAACCCTTACATCATGAGTCAGGCCGAGCAGGACAATCTGCTGCGCAATCCGCGCTGGGTCGGCAAGCTGGCGTCGGCGTCTTCGGCGACCAACTCCGCCTATTACTTCAGTCATGCGACCCGTGAAGCGGCGCGTGTGCTGTTCAACCACGGCTTGTGGCCGGCGGCGCTGGAGATCTGGCGTCAGGGTCCGTACGGCGGCCAGGCCAACCCTTATGTGGTGCGTCGCGAAGATGCGCATTGGATCGACGGCAAGCTGACCGCCAACGGCATGCAGCCGCTGAGTTTCGAAGAGCTGGCCAAGCGCGCCCACGAACGCGGGCTGGTGACGGGCGCCACGGTGCACGGTTTCAACCGTTGGAGCTGGGCCGAGGCTGAATACAGCATCGACGGCGTGCGCGAGCGCCTGCCGCTCGACGGTCTGGCGGTGAAATACGGCGATGGCGCGCCGCAAGCGAAGAAAGCGCAGATGAACAGCGCCGGCTTCCACTTGCTTGATCGGCAGAACGTCAACTACCCGGTGGTCCAGTTGAACAACGCTGCCGTGACCTATTACAGCCCGGTCGCGACGCTGGTCGAGTTGAAGGTCAATAAAGGCTCGGCGGAAGTTCAGGTGCTCAACCACCATTCGTGGATCGAGTGTGGTCGGGTGCTGGTTGAAGAGTTGGTCAAGGGCCAGCTCGAAGGCGGTATCGCCATGGGTATTGGTCATGCGCTGATGGAAGAGATGCCGTTGTACGAAGGCGGGCCGGGGGAGGGTGACTGGAACTTCAACCGTTACCGTCTGCCGATGGCGCGTCACGTTGCGGTGTGGAAGCAGACTGCGGAGATCCTGCCGCCGCTGTCGCCGAGCGATCCGTCCAAGGGCATCGCCGAAGTGGTGATGATCCCGATTGTCGGTGCCATCGGTAACGCCGTGGCGCACGCCATCGGTAAACGTGTTCGTGACTTGCCTATCACCGCTGCGCGCATCAAGGAGGCCCTCAATGGCTAACCGTCCGCTTCAACTGACCCTCAATGGTCAATCCGTCGGCCCGGTGGACATCCCTGATGACCTGCCGATGATCGACTACCTGCACGAATACAAAAACCTCACCGGCTCGCGGCTGGGCTGCGGTCAGGGGATCTGCCACGCCTGCGTGGTGATCGTCGATAACCCAGACGGTACCAGCGAAGAAGTGCGCACCTGCATCACCGGCGCGCACTACTTCGAGGGCAAGAAAGTCCGCACCATCGAAGGCCACGCCACTCGCGACGAGCAGGGTCAGGTCACCGAGCTCAATCCGATCCAGCAGCGCTTTGTCGACGAGTTCGCCTTCCAGTGCAGCTATTGCGCGCCAGGCTTCGTCAACGCCGCGACGGTGTTGGTCGAGAAGCTGCAGCGCCAGCCGATCGTCAAAAGTCAGCTGGAACAGGTGATCGAGGACAGCCTCGGCCATCACGTCTGCCGCTGCACCGGTTACGTGCGTTATTACAACGCCACGCGCAACGTGCTGACCGATCTTGGTCTGGTCAAGGAGGGTTGAGCATGAAGCATTTACTGACCCGCCTGGCCCTCGCGGTCGGACTGGCTGCGCCGCTTATGGCGGCCCACGCCGACGATCAGGTCAAGCGCGGCGAATACCTCGCCCGCGCCGCTGACTGCATGGCCTGCCACACCGCACCGGGTGGCGCGCCCTATGCCGGCGGCCTGCCGATCGTCTCGCCATTCGGCACGATCTACGGCACCAACATCACCCCGAGCAAAGAGCACGGCATCGGTCTGTACAGCGATGATGAGTTCTTCGCTGCGTTGACCGAAGGCAAGCGGCGCGACGGTGCGAATCTGTATCCGGCGATGCCGTACACCTCGTATCACCTGATGCCGCGCGCCGATTCCGATGCGATTCACGCGTATCTGAAAACCATCGAGCCGATCGAACGCGCCGCGCCGGTGACCAGCCTGAGCTTTCCGTTCAATGTGCGTCTGGGCCTGACCGGCTGGAACATGCTCTACGGCAAAGAGGTCAAGCTGGAATCGGCGGAAGGCAAAAGTGAGGCGTGGAAGCGCGGCCAGTACATGGTCGACGTTCTCGGTCACTGCGGCGAATGCCATACGCCACGCGGCCTGCCCGGCGCGATGCAAATGGACAAGCGCATGACCGGCGGCATCCTCAATGGTTATCTGGCGCCGAGCCTGCTGGCCACCGACCTGGCCGCGCGCGGCTGGAATCAGCAGGATCTGAGCACGTTCCTTAAACACGGCATGAGCGCGCAAGGAACGATGTTCAACGAAATGTTCCCGGTGTTCCACAACAGCACTCAGGGTCTGAGCGATGCTGATCTGGCAGCAATGGCAACATTCCTGCTGGGTGAGCAACCGCCGCCAGCCAAAGAGCTCGTCGAGGTGCCGCTCGACAAGCTCAGCCCGAGTGCTCAGCGCGGCCGTCAGGAATATCTGAACGTCTGCGCCGGTTGTCACGCGGCTGGCGGTGAAGGCAAGCCGCACATCGCAGTGGCCATGCGTGGCAACACCACGTTGCGTCTGGAAGATCCGCGCAACCTGTTGCGAGTGATCGAAGATGGCATCGGCGAACAGAAGTTCTCCGGGTTCGAGCACATGCAGCCGATGCCGGGTTTTGCTGAAAAGCTCAGTCCTGAGCAATTGACTGATCTGCTCAACTACCTGCGTCAGGGTTGGGGCGGGCAGGGCGCTGAACTGGCGGTGAGCGAAGTGCAGAAGCTGCAATCCGACGCACCGAGCGTCGAGCACAAGGCCCACTGATATGCAGCATCTCGATCTGCAAGTGGTGCGTCGGGCGTTGGAATGGTCGGTGGCCGGGCAGCGAATCTGGCTGTGCACGGTGCTGACCACTTACGGCTCGGCGCCGCGCGCGCCGGGTTCGCTGCTCGCAGTGAATGAAGGCGGGCAGTGGATCGGTTCGCTGTCGGGCGGTTGCGTCGAGGAGGACTTTCTTGAACGCGTCGCCGAAGGTGCGTTTCTCGAAGCAGTCAGCGTCGTGCGTTACGGCGAAGGCGATGATCCGCGCTCGCGGGTCAGTCTGCCTTGCGGTGGCATTCTCGATGTGTTGGTGGAAAAACTTGACGCCGACTGCGCGGTGCAGGCGCATCTGCGTGAACTGGAATCAGCGCTGCTGGGTCAGCGTCGTCTGCTTCGCGAAGTCGATCTGGCCAGCGGTGCGCGCGTTCTGTTGGCTGATCGCGAGCAGGGTGCACGGATCGAGCGTGAGATTGATCGGGTGCGCATCCGTATCGGTGCAGCACAGCGCTTGTTGCTCGCCGGCTACTCCAGTGTGGCGCAGGCCTGTGCCGAATTCGCGGTAGGGCTTGGCTTCGAAGTGATTCTCTGCGATCCGCGCGAGGAGGTGCTGGAAGGTGTGGTGCTCAATGGCGTGGAAATCCGTCGGCAGTTGCCTTCGGTGTTTATTGCCGACGGTGGTTGTCATCGCGATACGGCGGTAGTGGCGTTGACCCACGATCCGCGTATCGATGATCTGGCGATGATGGAGGCGGTGCGGACCGAGGCGTTTTACATCGGTGTGATGGGGTCGCTGCAGACATCGCAAAAACGCTTTGAGCGCTTGCGTCGCATTGGTGGTTTGAGCGAGGCGCAGCTGGCGCGGATTCATGCGCCGATCGGCCTCAACCTCGGCAGCAAGACACCGGCGGAAATTGCGCTGGCGGTGCTGGCAGATATCCTGCGGATTCGCAGCGGCATCGCTCGGGATCAGCTCTGATCCTAAGCCTTGCTGAATCTACTGTGGCGAGGGGATTTATCCCCGTTGGACTGCGCAGCAGTCCCCTCCTGCTCAAGAGGGGGCGCTTCGCACCCCCAACGGGGATAAATCCCCTCGCCACAATGGTGTTTATAGACCGTACTTATCGCGCAGCCCGTAATACCAGGCGCCCAGCGCGGCAAACGGCGTGCGTAGCAGTTGCCCGCCGGGGAAGGGGTAGTGGGGCAGGTCGGCAAAGGCATCGAAACGCTCGGTCTGACCGCGCAACGCTTCGGCGAGGACTTTGCCAGCCAGATGCGTGTAGGTGACGCCGTGACCGCTGCAGCCCTGCGAGTAATAGATGTTGTCGCCCAGTCGTCCGACCTGAGGCAAGCGCGACAAGGTCAGCAGGAAGTTGCCGGTCCAGGCGTAATCGATCTTCACATCCTTGAGTTGCGGGTAGGCCTTGAGCATCTTCGGGCGAATGATCGCTTCGATGTTCGCCGGATCGCGAGCGCCGTAAACCACGCCGCCACCGAAGATCAAGCGCTTGTCGGCGGTCAGGCGATAGTAGTCGAGCAGATAGTTGCAATCCTCCACGCAGTAATCCTGCGGCAAAAGCGCTTTCGCCAGCTCATCACCCAAGGGCTCGGTGGTGATCACCTGAGTGCCGCACGGCATCGATTTGGCCGCCAGTTCCGGCACCAGATTACCTAGGTAGGCGTTGCCGGCAACGATGATGAACCTGGCCCTGACCTTGCCCTGCGGCGTATGCACAACCGGATTGGCCCCGCGCTCGATGCGCACGGCAGGTGATTGCTCATAGATGGTGCCGCCGAGAGACTCGACTGCCGCTGCTTCACCGAGCGCCAGATTCAGCGGATGGATGTGGCCGCCGCTCATATCGAGCATGCCACCGACGTATTGATCGCAACCCACCACTTCACGGATGCGGCGTTGGTCCATCAATTCCAGCTGGGTGTGGCCAAAGCGTTCCCACAGGCGCTTTTGCGATTCCAGGTGGCCCATTTGTTTGGCGGAAAGGGCGGCGAATACACCGCCATCTTTCAGGTCGCACTGGATGTTGTATCTGGCCACGCGCTCGCGAATGATCCGGCCGCCTTCAAAGGCCATTTCGCCGAGCAGTTGCGCCTGCTTGGGGCCGACCGTGCGTTCAATGACGTCTATGTCGCGGCTATAGCTGTTGACGATCTGCCCGCCGTTTCGGCCTGAAGCGCCAAAACCGACTTTCGCCGCTTCCAGCACGGTTACGCGAAAACCGTTCTCCAGCAGAAACAGAGCGGACGACAGCCCGGTATACCCGGCGCCGATCACACAGACGTCCGTCTCCACATCATCCTGCAGCACAGGGCGTGGTGGTACGGCATTGGCCGACGCAGCGTAATAAGACTCTGGGTATTGGGTGTTCGCCATCCTGCCGCCTCTGTTTAATATATTTTACGAGTGCGTCGATCCTACCCGAGTTGAAAAACCTCCGCCAGCCACCGGAAAATCTTCGTCGCTGAGGCGAAATTAAATATTTTGCATATTCATAGGGTTAGGTGAAAAAAAGGTGTTGACACCCCTCCGGAATTCCGTAGAATGCCGCCTCACAGCAGGCACGTAGCTCAGTTGGTTAGAGCACCACCTTGACATGGTGGGGGTCGTTGGTTCGAGTCCAATCGCGCCTACCAAACAAAATCCGCTCTGCTGGGCGGTGTGAGGGGGAATCCGAAAGGGTTCCCCTTTTTCTTTGCCTAAGAAAACGTTCACAAATTATACGCTTCGTTCACACAAGGCAATGTGAACGTTCACTCATGCCTGCCTCTGTTCACACTCAGAATTGTGAATGACCATACCTAACCTATTGATGCGTAAGGCTTGAGCCCTTTCTTGTCTAGGTGGTGGTACGTTCGCAAGCTCACTCCCTTGCCCGTTGTTCGTACCTCACAAGGGCATGCTGCCTAACCAACTGAGCTACGTGCCTGCTGTGAGGCGATAAACGCCTATCGGCCACGCTCTACAACACCAACGCTATGTGTTGAATCATGGACGCCTTGAATGAGCCTGTAGGAATTCCTGTGAGAGTTTGTTTAACGGGGTGGGGAAGGGGGTTGGGGGTGGGGTGCTTATGTATGCAATGTCGCTCGTGAATTTCTAGCCAAAATGGTGGCGATCTGCTATTCGTTGTTGAGTCTAAGGAGCGAGGGGCGTGTGATGTATACAGGTTATTGGATCAGCGAAAACCATATCTATGGCCCGAAGGGATACACTAGTCACTGGATTTCCGATGGTCATATCTATGGACCCAAAGGTTATACAAGCTGCTATATCAGTGAGCGACATATCTACGGTCCTTCCGGGTATACCAGTTGCTACATCAGTGATGGTCACATTTATGGGCGTGTTAATAGCCTGCCATGGGCCTGAGTATCATGGAGCGCATATGAAATGGATTGCAGCTTCAATCGTTTGTTCTGCATTAATACTCTCGTACGCTATCAGTTTGCCCTTTCGTGATTGTGTGGACGGATATATAACCCAGGCAAGGAGCGCTGAGGCGTCCACGCGAGCTTTGGCAGCTATGACATGTCATGTGCGGAGGGGATAGGCTTGACGGACTGCATTTGGCCACTGTATGTTCGCGATTCATAGGCAAACGGGCCTAACTGAAACTAGTCAACTGTATGCCTCAGAGAGTGAGACGCTTCAACGTCAGTAGCGTCATAGCGAACCTTGGATGGTGTAGTGGTGATGTGAACGCTCAGAAGACCGAGCCGGTGGTTAGTAAACAGGCCGAGGTGCCACCCTCAGAGGTGGAGCGCTTACCCCTTCTGGCGTTGTTAGGAGGGCAGGAACTGATAGCTGAACTATCAGGCACAGCAGGCGTTAGCCCCTGTGAAGAACGGCCAGTGTGGCAACGCATTGAGCACCCCCAAGGGGTACTAGGTGAGCACCTAGCAGAGCGGACGCGACAAAGGATTGCTATGCCCATCAAGAGGATGATTGCGTGGAAACGCTCAAGGTCGTACTGATTAGATTGGTTTTAAATCTCGGAGCGTTAGCGTTGATTGTCGGTGTCATTGGCTTCCTCTTTTATTTCATTTATCAAAAATAAATCTGGTCGCTCTACCTCAAAGCCAATACACCCCCTCTATCTTAATAAATAATTATTCTACTAGCCGCCTCCAAGGCTGAGTCTCTGTACGTCAGCTTCATATTCATCAGCAATGCGCTTACTAATCGCTACTTCACGCTCAACATCTACCTTCCTTGGGCGTCCTACAGGTCTTACACTACCAGTTACCTTAAGCATCTCCTTAACCGCTGCTATGTTTCCATTGACTAGCTCCTGTTTCAATATTTCAATGGACTTGTCGTGCCAGTAAATCCGGTGCTCCTCTTTCCATCCTTGTTCTTCTGCATAAGTATCTAGAGTGAGTATGCTTACGCCTAAGCGTTTAGCTAGGTCGCAGTGTGAATTGGTCTCAATGTATTCGTTCTTATCTTTATCTGTAAGGTTCATGGTGCTCTCTGTCTTATATGTTGCGTTGTTATTATTAATGTGAGTGCGTGGCAGGTGATATTTAGGGCTATGGCTAAAATGCTGTAATTCTGCATTATCTGTAAGATTAGTATTTGGGTGTATTGAAGGCATAGCAGGAGGGTTAGGAGGTAGTACACTGTCTAGATCGCTGGCGCTTGCTCGATGTCTTTAATGTTGCAGCGTGAGATATAACCCACTGACTGTAGGGTAAGGCGATTATGAAGGGAGATGTTGTATAGCTCTCTATTATCATTGCGCTTATCGATTATCTCTTTGGCTAGTCCTCTGGAGATAATTATATTTTTGATAGCAAATGATACGAAGCTAGGTATTCTAATTGTGTCTAGGTCTGACATGATTGTTCTCGGTTATCAATATTATCTTAGCGTCACTGCGTGACAGAAGCAAAAGCAAGAACACGCCACGGAGTGGCATACGCAAATAAGAAAGATCAAGAGCAGATTACTAATGGTTGCTCTGCTTTTGATTCTCTCTTTAATGCGGGCTCTTTGTCGGCTGTGCCGACGTTGCTTTTGATCTTGGTTGTTAAGTATTAAAGTGTGTAAAATCCCTTAGAGTATCTTTAAGGAAAATTACACAGGCTTCTTTAGCCACAAGCTTACAGTTCTATTGCTAACTCCCATTAGGCTAGCAATCTTCCTTGCTGATAAGCCATCTGATGACAACTCTTTGGCGATTATCATATTTTCTTCTAGCTTGCTTCTTGAGTTAGTTTGTGGCGCTGGTCGAGTAAGGTCTTTTAGGATTAGATGATTACCCCTAAGATCAAATGCTAGGTGACGTGCTGATTCCTCTGTAGGTACGAAGTGAACTGTAGGTCTATCATTGTTGAATGTCCTGATGCTACTACGTGTAGCGGCTTGAAATATTAACTCTCTGTAGCGTTCATTACGCAGGGCTTGCTTACCTATTGCTGAAGAGATATCCATCTTCTCCAGCATCTCAGAGTTGTTCTGGTCATCAATAGGGTTAGGGTTACCATGAATTAACGAAAGTGTGTGGTGTACGTCTGAATAGCCATTCAAACCCCTTGCATCAAAGGGGATGCGTATTACATTAGGGTGGTTGTCAAATGGGTACTTGCACCACTCATGAACCTGTACAAGGATGGGTTCGCCTTGCACGAACTCTATAGCATCACGTAACAGAGTATGCCCGTAGACACTATCGCTCCAGTCTTCAGCTACAGCCCCATCAGGGAGCGTAAGGAGCATGGTCTTGCTAACCTTGCTGCCCCCAATCAATGGGTAGATGTAGCTCTCAAATTTATAGCGTCTGTATTCTGGTGTGAATTTAGACTCTGCAATGGTATAACCCTTGGTAAGGGCATGTTGATATGCAAGGGTGCCTGTAACATTAGCTCCAAGGATGTGTGTCTCAGAGGCGTGCTCATAGATACCACTCAAGTCAAAGTAATCAATTACCCTAACTTGCCACTTCCACTTGCTTTCCTTCTTGCTCAGATATTCTTTAATGAATACGTCCGCTTTGCCTCTGAGCAATGCTCCTAAGCAAGTGGTGATTGTTGACATTCCCTTGTCATCGATTACATCTGAATAGATCGCTCGTGCTTCCTTGGTCATTCCTTGCTTGATAGATGCTTTGGTCGAGACGCTATCAATCTCAATGAATTTTTCTAGGAAGTTTGTATAGGCGTGGTCGCCAATATCTCGGGTGAGATTGTTAGCGACAGATGGGACTTCATCAATGACCACAATCCAATCTTGCAGGTAGCAAGGATCAAGGTCTAGTAAGGTCTTATGCGTGATGATAAGAACCTTGGGGTCATCTTCTAGGAGTGTACATTCTACGGTGTCAGTGACATGCTTGTGGGTGTCACTATTGATTACGCAAATGTGATTAATGCCAATTGCTTGGATACGCTTAACGACATCTTTTGACAGTACCTTGGTAGGTACAGCATAGAGATAGCGTTTGTAGGGATCGTAGTCTAGCTCTCTGATGAATTGTTCTGTCTTGCCCGTACCCGGTGTGGCTTCTGCTACGTATATGACCCTTGACTCACTTAGGCTCAATCAGTTTTCCTTCTTTGAGTAAACTGTCTACTTGTTTAATGATGTAGTTAGGATGGGTGAAGTTGCCAGTGAGTTCTTCAGGAACTTTGTTTCCCTTGATTTTCAGAACCTGATAGTAGCCATACTGGCTCATGCCATATTCAACGAATTTGTAGTCACGTATACCTGTGATGAGTCGATTCTTCTGCTCAATGCTACAATCCATTGCTCCTAGCTCGGAGCGTCGTTCTTGTAGTGCTCGTTGTTCAGCTTCTGTTAGATAGGTGTTGCCCATTAGTTATCTCCTTGATTGTAAGAGGCACGGATCGCGGCCATTAGCTCAGCTTGCTCTTTCATAGTGGCGCCTGTGAGCATGCTCTTAGATGTGCCTGTGAGGTTACCTTGTTCATCACGCTGAAGGATGCTTTTCTGGGATTGAGGAGCGAAGCTTTTAGACGCGTTTTCAGCGTCCATTAGCTGTCGAACCAAAGGATCTCCCGCATACATTTCCTGAGCTACACGTTGCTTGGACTCTTTCCACTGTGAGAGGGCATCCTTGGCGGAGCTAAGAGGTTTGCCTTTTGATTGGGGTGCTTCTTCTGTTAGCTGATAGCCTTGTTCAATTAACTCTGTGAGGACTCCCATGGGAGTATTACCTGTGCGTCGAGCGAGCTCGTTAACATCTGTCATAGTGATGGTTTTCATAGGGTTTCCTTAAGCTTCGATTACACGATATTGGTAGGTGGCATTAACATGCTCTGCTGATTTGCGTCTTTCAATTAGACCAACGCTCATTAGATGCTTTGTTACGTAGTCAACACTTCGGCGTGGTAGTGCAGTTGCGCTAGAGAATGAACCTCTAGAAATTGTGGCCCATCCTGTAGCGTCTTCACTATTGCGGATCATCAGATAGATGATCTTTCGTGGTAGCGTATTTAATGCTTGGTGCTGGATAGCGATAATCTCTTCCAGTGTGATAGTCATAGTGTTCTCTCAATCGATTGCGTGTTATGGCATTACTTTTCAAGAGACAGCACAGCCCATTCCCTCAGACTCAAAGAGTGGGTGTTTGTCAGGTGGAAATTTAACGCCTCTATGTACTATTACTTAATTTTGAGAGGAAAGACTACAACGGTTCTCTAAATTATTTTCTAAGGGTAACTCTCGCTATTCATCATCCCATTACTCATTATCACTATAAGCCCCTGTGAAGGGGCTATTAGGTTATATGGCTATGTTGGGTGGGGCTGTCTGTTATCGTCGCTCTCGTGAGCTTGCAGCGAGCTTAGTCAATGAGGTGAAGTACATCCCTAGCGTTTAGGTGAGAGTATCTAGCGACTGACCTTGTATCCCTATGTCCCGACACAATCATTATCTGGGCGTTGTTAAACCCTTTCTTAGCTACGTTAGTAATTCGGGTATGTCTTAATTGGTGAAGCCTAACGCTATTGTCCAAGCCTGCTTTGTTCCTTGCCAATCTGACAGCCTGTGAGACGCTATGAGGCGTCACAGTGAACAGTCTTCCTTTGTGTGCTCTGTCTGCTAATGCGAGACGCTGAGCCTCTTTCAATAACTCTATGGCTCTAATGGTTAGGGGCACAGACCTAGTGCCGTTCTTACCATCAATCACATCCGCAATTCGATCCTCCAGGTGAAGGCAGTGAGTTGTGAGCTTGAGTATTTCTGATCGTCTCATAGCGGTTTCAAAGGCAAGCTCCACGATGAGCGCCATGGTAGGGGATAGCTTGTTGAGCAACTGTCTAAGCTCGCCAGCACTGATTACCTTGTCGCTAGATTTATCTGGCTTGGGTAGGGCGATATCACTTACGGGGTTGTGTATGTCGATTAGCAGGCCACGCTTAGCGAACCTGAAGAAACGGGACATGAACGCTAACTGAATGCGACAGGTAGCAGGCTTGACCGTCTGTAGACGCTTCAGCTTGAAGTCATTGACTAGCTGAGGGGTGATGTCATGAATTGACTGGGGGAACGCAGCATATAGCTGGTCAACGATCTTGATTGCATGGTCATAGCTACCCTTACCCTTGAGTAAGGTTTCACAGTAGGTCATGCCCAAGGTGTAGAGCGTATGGGTTTGGTGTTCCTTGGTGACAGCTTCAAGCTGGTCAGCCCATGCTTGGGCCATTGCTTGAGTAGGGAAGGTTTTGGACTGAGCAGGTTTCCCTTTCAGACGTACCTGAGCGTTCCAGTTACCAGAGGGAAGGGAGCGGATATTAGCCATTGTTGACGCCTCATGATGTGAATGGGCGTTCTCTCGGGGCCTTGAGCTTCGTAGCTCTACGCCTAGCATGGTGGCTCTTGACATGGTGGGGGTCGTTGGTTCGAGTCCAATCGCGCCTACCAAACAAAATCCGCTCTGCTGGGCGGTCTAGAAGGGCTCACCGAAAGGTGAGCCCTTTTTTGTTGTCTGGCCTTTGGGCAAACTTTGGGAATATTTTGGGCAAACGACCACCGCTCACACCTTCAGGTCGGCGCTCACCCGCATGTACACCACGGCGTCATCGCCATGGCCTGCCTGGTAGTGTTCAGTCATTTTGACGTCCGCGTGACCCATCAGCCCTTGGATATATTCCTGCGGGAAACCCTGCTGCTCGTACAGCCACGCACCCAGCGCCCGAATCTCGTGAAAAGTGGGGCGCTCGCCGGACGGTATGTCCTTGTATGCCTCGGAATCATCCCGCGCCTGAGCAAATGACTTGGTCAGGTAGTCGGGCGTGACGGCGTTCCAATGAAGCTTGGCATCGAGTTGCGACCGTTTGCGGGCCTTCGGCGAGTAGTGGATGAGGTAAGGGCAAACGACGGGCGACCGCATGCACTCGGCGACCACCTCGCGCAGCGCCGGGCCCATGGCAATCTCCAAGTGAACCGGCTTCCCATAGTTCTGCGTCTTCCCGGGCGACACCTTGATGGTGTTCTGCTCGAGGTCAACGGCCGACTTCGGCCACATCACGATATCCTCCCGCCGCTGAAGGCTCAGCAAACCCAGTCGGATCGCGCGCTTCAGCCAGACCGGTGTCCCCACGTAATTAAAAATCGTGTTCAACCCTTCGACCGTGTGGCGCTGGCGCTTCTTCTCGGCCTCCTTCTTCACCAGCGTAAGCTCGGCCGAGTTGCGTTCGCACAAGCCCTTGGCCACGGCGAAAGCGAAGATCTGAACGAGCAGGCCGCGATGCTTGGTGTAGGCGTTGTTCTCGAATCCGTCGAGGTATTCGGCCACGGTCAGCACGTCGAGCTGCCCCATCATCAAATCGCCCAGGTCATCCCGGTACCGCGCCAACTTGAATTTGATTTCCTTCAACGTTCGCTCGGCATAGTTCCTGGTGCCCAGCCATTCATTCTCGAAACGATCGAGGCACCCGCTGAACTTCGGCGCGGCCTCGCCGGTGAGCATTGCCAGCAGCGCGCCGTCGTCGGCCAGCAAGGGCAGCAACTTCGCATTGGCGGCGTTGGCCAGCTTGATGGCCTCCGCCATCGGCTTGTTGATGCTGGTCTTCTTGCCGGTGATCGGGTTCTTGTACTGCCAATATTTCCCGTTCGGGTAAAGGTTGGCCGGCAGATCCCGGTTCTTGATTGTCCTGGCGCGCGGCGGAGCCATCAGCCCACCTCCATCATCTTGGCGAGCAGGGGATCATTCGAACCCAGCACAACCGCCTGCAGATCCACGAAATACATCCCGCCTTTTATCTCTCCCACAACTTCGCCTTCCTCAATCCATTTTTTCAACTGCTGCAGACTCGGCTTCCCGCCGGCGTACCGCAGCTTCCTGTATTCGCCTGCCTCCATGAGGCGCGGCAGCCTGGCCGTAATTTGGGCAATGACCTTTGCCATGATGATGCTCCATGCCGCGCGTGGCGGCAGAAGGTGGTGATGGGTTATGCGCCGGCTTTGGCTAGGACTGCGTCGGCGACCTTCTGGCAGCCTGTGCATCGTTGACGTAGGCGGGGTCGAAGTACCCGGCCAAGTGGATCGTTGCCTGGCAGGCGCGCAGGTTCTCGCGGGTGAGCTTCAGTGCCGCGACCAGCTCTTCGTGCAGTCCGCGCTCCTCACGACCGATATCCCAGAAGCGCTGGCCCCAGTGTCCGGCCGGCGGTGGATTCCTGTTCTGTGCTCCGTGTGCCAAGGCGCCGACGACGCAGTCCAGCAGATCGCGCTTGTAGGCGTTGTCGCCGTCGATGCTCAGGCCGCGCCGACGCAGGGTTGAAACGACCTCGTTCAGGTCGAGCCCTTTGTCCTGCAGTACGATGTCGAGTTCTGGTTTTTCCGGGGGGTAGATGGAAAGGCAGAGTTTGGCGCCGGCCGGCAAGCTGGCGCTGATCTTCTCCAAGGCATCGCTCGCTGTTTCATGAAAGCGGTTCAGTGTGGACATACGAATACCTCGCCCGCCGTACACCGGCAGGCTGTTGAGTGGTTGGGGTTATTGCTGGATCAGTTCGGCGGGGACTTTCACCGCGGCGCCGCGCTTGGCGAACACCACAGCGCGGAACACTGCGATGGTTCGAGTTTCGCCGGGCTGGCGGTTGAAAGGTTCGTTTGTTGCGTCGGCCAGCCATGAGTGCCGGTGGCCAGCGTCGACCCAGACGCCGTACTTCGTGATCAGTTGCTCGGAGTCGGGCAGGGCGAATAGATCCAGCTGGCCGGCGGCGGGCTGCTGATCACCCTCGATCGCGTTGATCGCCCAGTCCAGCGCCGGGCCGGTCAGTTCCTCGGTGCGGACGCTGACCATGCGGTTCATCCCGACACCGCCTTCGCGTCGTGAAACACGTCCATCTGCGCTGCGCCGTCGAGCCATGCCGCGTCAATCCGGCGCCGAGCCATTGCGGCGTATTCTGGATTCAGCTCGCAGATGATCGAACGGCGACCTTCCTGCATCGACACCAGCGAAGTGGTACCGGCGCCACCGAACGGGTCCAGCACCACACCGCCGCGCGGGGCGCCGGCGAGAATACAAGGGCGGATTAGGTCGGGCGGGAAGGTGGCGAAGTGGGCGCCCTTGAAGCTGTGTGTGGCCACAGTCCAAACGCTGCGCTTGTTTCGCTCCGTCGGCATGATCGCGAGTGCCGAGTTCATCGAGTCGTTATCCTTGACCCTTCCACGCTGACGCTCATCAGCATCGCTTCCATGACCCCAGCCAACGCCGTTGGTCTTCCGCGCAGTCGCCTTCATGTTGCCATTGCTCTTGGCGCCGCCATTCGCCCGCTCGCTGCCGATCTGCGCCTGTACGTCTTGCGACAGCCTGGCGTGAGTGTTGGGCGAACACGGCTCAAGGATCGCCGCTTGGTCGAAGTAGTACTTCTTCGACTTGCTGAGAAGGAACACATATTCGTGCGATTTGGTGCAGCGGTCTCGGACGCTCTCCGGCATCGGGTTTGGCTTGTTCCAGATGATGTCCTGGCGCAGATACCAGCCGTCATCCTGCAGCGCGAACGCCAGGCGCCAAGGCATGCCCATCAAATCCTTAGACTTCATACCCATCTCGCGGCCGCGCACGCCGGTACCGGACTTGAATCGTGGATGCTCGTTGATCTGGCGGGCTGAGGTGACGCTGCGCCCGGCCATCTGTCCGTCACCTTGAGGCCTGCCTTGCGCGCCCCAACTGCCGGCGTAACTGTCGCCCATGTTCACCCAAGCCGTGCCGTCGTCGCGTAGTACTCGGCGCACCTCCCGGAACACTTCGACCAGGCGAGCGATGAACTCGCCCGGGGTTTCCTCTAAGCCGATCTGGCCTTCGACGCCGTAATCGCGCAGGCCGAAGTAGGGCGGCGAAGTCACGCACGTATGAATTGATTTGTCGGGCAGCGTCCGCATCATGTCGATGCAGTCACCGACCAAAATACGGTGTTGTTCGCTCATCCGATCACCGCCTTTATGGTCAGTACCAATGGAAGCCAGAAGAAGAGGGTGCAGCCGAGTAAGCACTTGGTGATCATGGCGTCACCCGTTTGAACTCAACGACCCAGACCCACGGGTTGGCGTCCCAGTCGCCGCCGGTTGAGTTCCAGAGGTTGGCGAACGCCCAGCGTGGCGCACCCAGGCATTGTTCATGACTGATTGTCTTGTCCCACATCCAGCCGTCGCGCTGGGGGTGATGATCCTTCGGCGCCGGGCAGTCGCCGACCTCGGTCCAGCCTTTCCCGGAGTGACCGCACTTGCGCCCGTAATCGGTGAAGAAGCAGCCTTCGGCCTCGGCCTGATCGTCGCTGATGTCCTGCAACCGCTCGACGCGCACGTCGGTGATCTCCAGCAGGATGCGGCAGGCCCAGCGCGGCATGTGGATGCTTGGTGTCCAGCCCGTCCAACCGGAATCTGCCGCTCCGCGAAATCCATGGTTTGGGTCTGGCTCGAGGCATCTGTAGGGATGCTCATGTGTGTAATGGACCGGCGGGTAGTCACCGTCCGCTCGGTAGATCGTTTGATAAGTGACTCCCGGAGGACCAGGAATTCCGGCCCGGCCTGGCTGTGAGTAGCGATCAATGACTTGGACCGGATGCACATCCTGCCAAGCCTCACGCACCCACAGTCGTTCGCCGATCTGGCCGAACGGGCAAAGCTCATTGGCTGAAAGCGCGACGAACTCCGGCACGAAATCTTCCAGCCATTTCAGGGCCGACCCTTTGACCGGGCGGCGCGTTACCGTCTTACGTCCATCCAGAATGGCGCGCACCATCGGCGCCGAGAACAGGATCGGCCGTTCCTTTATTTGAGACATGGGTCGTCCTTGCCGCTATAGCGGCTGACTTTAAGGAGATGGCTAGAAGCGGAGTACATTTGTACCCCTTTCAATTACTTAGCATTTGCAGTTGCAAGCAAATTTAGGGCAATGCAAGATCCTCTATCTTTCTAAATCGAAAAGGACTTCAGACCTTGGTCACAATACCTACTGACAGCCTGCCAAAATGCCTCGCAATTTTGGGCCTTGTTATGATTTTTGGTAGCTACTACTACTGGTGGCCTCTAAAAGTTGAAGCAGACAACGACTACGTTGAAATGCGTTATCAGACAGACAAATACCTAGAGTCATACCGGCAGATGGCTGAAGCAACTAATAAAGCCATTAAGCTAATAAACAGTGTTGGGGGCGATCAGTCCAAGCTTGATGAAGTTCAATTGGCTTTCGTTGAAAAACAATTGAATCTCGCCTCGCCCGCGTCCAAAGAAACCGAGCGAGTTATGAAGGAGATGGAAAAGCCGCTCAAGCTTGCAGCCGCAAGATATGAGAGATTTGTATTAGCTAGTTGGATGTTTGGCATTGTATTTGTAGTTGGGGTTTTACTTTCATGCGGAGGTTTTTATATGTGGGGTAAATCCTCTTTCGTGAAGCCTTGAGCCACGTCTATACAGTAGCGAGTCATGCTGCGAGGCGCCGGTAAAGCTCGATTATGTCTGCGGCATTGGCGGCGACCAGTGCCTCGGCTTCGTCGGGACAGACACTGTTGCCGATCAATCGCACCTGGTCGACCTTCTTGATATCGCGCCATTCTTCAGCGCCGGTGGCCGGGTCGACGAACAGTCCGCGATCGATGATGTAGTTTTTGTCGAAGCCTTGCGCGGCCTTCAACTCAGGCGGTTGTAGCATGCGCAGGGTGATATCGATCAGCACATAACCGCCGACCATCACCATTTCGGCAGGGTCGTTGAAGTGCTCCGGCAGATATTTGTGCATGAACGCGGCGCAGCGCCGGGCGCCTTCCATTTGTTCGGGCGTCAGCGTGTCCGGTACCTGCACCGTCTCGACAACCGCTACCCGGTCTTTCGTCGGCAGCGTGTGCATCGGCTCATTGAGCGAGATGCCGTCCTTCTCGTTGCCGTAGTACTTCACCAGGTAAGCACTTACCAGCCGCTGATTGGCCCCGGACTGGCAAATGGTCGATATCGGATCGTAAGCCGATCTGCCATCGCCTTTGTAGAAGCCGCCATTCGCTTGCTCGAAAAACGCAGTGACGATGCCGTGACGCGTGGCGCCGGCCAGAACTGTCTGAGTTGGATCGTCAGGCGAGCTGCCCGCTGCGTTCTGCCCGAACGCAGTCATATGCGCTACCGCCATCGCGAAGTGTCCGCCTTTGACTTGGGCGACCTGCGTGCGCAGCGGCTCCTGCACGTTGAAGTTTCGCTGTGCTGATCCGTTGGCGCACTCGGTGAGGAAGGGCGCAGCAACCGGCTGCACCAGTGCGTGATGGGTGCCGCCCGCGCTGATTGTGGAAAGCGCTTCGTCGGTTCCGTGCGTGCTGGTGTGCGCCGATGAGGTGCCGCGCATTGGAACAATGAAAGGCTTCGCACTGGTCAGGACATGACGCCAGCAGCCCTTGGCCACGCGGCGCATCGTGTTCTCAGCCATCGGTTTGTCGCGGAAGATCGTGCGCCCGAGGTTGCTCCAGTCGATGCACTCTGCCGCCGAGCGCCACGGCAATTGTTTCGCGGTTGGCCGCTTGTGACGTTTCGGCGTGGGCCAGACGATCGGCTTCCCGTCGCTGCGGGCCACCAGGTAAAGGCGCTTGCGGATGGTCGGGGTGCCGGCGTTCGCCGCGATGCGCTCCCGCCATTCGGCGTTGTAGCCCAGTCCTCGGACCAACGCGTCCATCGGCACGAACTTTCCGATCGCTCCGATGATTTCCGGCATGTCTGGATGATCAGCGGGCAGGCCGGTGCTGATTGCGGCAATGAACGCTTTGAAGGTGCGGCCGCGCTCAGACTTGATCGGCTGGCCGTTATCGTCGATCGGGCCCCAATCGCAGAACTCTTCGACATTTTCGAGGAAGAGCAGGCGCGACTTCGTGGCGAATAGCCAGCGAATTACAACCCAGGCCAGACCGCGCACGCCGCGATCGCGTGGCGCGCCGCCTTTGGCCTTGCTGTGGTGACGGCAATCCGGCGATGCCCAAATGATTGCCACCGGCTGGCCTCCCGTGGCTTCTCGCGGATCAACTTCGAACACGTCGGCGACGTAATGCGCCGTCGTGGGATGGTTGGCGCGGTGCACAGCCAGGGCAATTGGATTATGGTTCACCGCCACGTCCGGCTCCCGGTATGCCCGGGCGATGCCGGTGCTGGCGCCACCGCCGCCGGCGAACAGGTCCACCACAAGTTCCTTTTCGAACGGCAGGCCCATGCTCGGCTGGCCATGGATGAAATGAGGCAATATCTGTTGTGCGGACATAGGGGGGTCCTCGCCTGAGGTGGCGTGAGTTGATGATTTGGGGTATTCAGGAGGTTGTGGACGGCAATGTGCCATCCTTATAAGCAAGGAGGTTTGCGTGGAGCAGGTCAGAGCTGCATTTGCTGAGGCGATTTTTGATGCAATTAGGGAATGCCACGAGTTTGGATACCACCCATCTAAATGGGAGGCAATGAACCGAGCGCAGCATCCGGTTGAAGCATCAATCAAACTGGTTCAATCCCCCGAGTTTCAAGACGGATTCAGGAAGCTATTGCGAGAGGGAAGGGAGCACCTGACAGTCGAGGCGATCATGCTCAGACCCGACTTCGCTTCCTTGTTCAGTGGTCAACTGCTCCAAGCCGCTAGGTGGCGATTGCAGACCGCCCCCCGGTAAATCTGGCGATGCAGCGCGCGCAGGTGGACCATCCGCCGAGACCGGCGAACAAATCGATTGCAGTGGGCATGGGGCGTCCTATGCCGGGTCATGCCCGGGCGATGGAGGGGGGATTTCTACTTAATTGCCGTCATGCGATCATCCAGAAAAGAATTGGAACAGCATGAGGGCAATACATGAATAAATATTTTCGTTCGTTAAATGGATTTTGGTTGTTCTCTTTGCTGCCACTAATCGTTGCGCTCGCGATAGCGGTATATTTATATCGACTAAAATTCGGTGGTGAGCTTTCGAGTGTGTCTAGCGAGTGGTCGAATTTTGGTAGTTATATTGGTGGTGTTTTCGGCCCACTTGTTTCTTTCGTGACTCTAATGGCGGTTTTGAAAACCGTATTTTTGCAGCGCGAATTGTTAGGCGCTCAGCAGAAAGAGTTTGATCGAATGAATGAGCTACAGACGAAGACATTCGAATCCCAACAATCGCAAGTGGAACGCTCTGCTCGGGACGCTTTAATTATTCAAGTCGCAGCTGCGCAAGAGTCGGCGGTTCGTTTAATCGAGATGAGAATGAATATGCATGAGCGTGACTTTGATCGGCAGCATGACATGTCTTTTAGGTATCGTGCAGAGTTCGAAAAAAATATGACGGAAGAGCAATATAATAAGCTCAAAGGTATGATTGATCATCGAAACAAAGCTCGTGAGTCAGTGGATCACTTGTCAAAAGTTGCATTGGATATATCGCTTGCTGAATTTAAAAGTGTTGCGGAAGTCCGTGCGTTTCTGGAAAGCGGTGTAAAAGAGGCGTATGAGAAGCTTGATGAGGCATACCCGGGGACACAGAAGCCAATATTATGAAAATCAATCGCCGCAGAAGCATTCGATGTCTTCGGCGAGATACTCAAAATCGAAGTTGGTCTGTCGGGAGCGTTGCTCGGCAGACCAGCCCATCGTCTTGTAGTCTGCTCGATCCTGTCTGAACACCTGGCCGAACCGCTCTTCAGTGCCTGACCACCAGATTACCCGCGACGGGTCATCCATGATGGTCTTGATCAGCTTTCCTTCGTTCTTCTTCCAGCACAGGTCGCAGTTGCCGAAGTCCGAGTCCATTCCGAGATCGAACGGTTGGGCCGTCCAGAACGCGCCGACATCCTCCTTGGTGACGCCGGCGGTGTAGGACGGGCACACGTTGTCCCAGCGGGTGCCGCCGCGATCATTGGCAGCCATCATTCGGTGATACCGCTTCGGCTCGTCGTAGCGAATGCCGACAACGCAATCCCACTCGGTGTATCCCAGGGCGCGCATGTGTTTCTCGCCGATCTTCACCTTCAGATACGCGGTGCACATGTTGTTCGAGAAGTTCGGCAGCACCGGAGGCAGGTTCTTTTCGGCCTTCCGGTATGCGGCGTAATACTCGAGCATCATCGTGAAAGGCTCGCCGTTGCGGCTGGCAGTTTCGAAGTCCACCAGCCTGTACCAGGGCGCGTCATCCGGCTGGCCGTACTTGCGGCACCATTCCATCCAGACGATGTTCACGTTCCAGCGCTTCGCAATCTGGTCGATGAAGATCAGCGTTTCCTCGCGCTCTTTGCCAGTGTTCTGGAAGAACAGGTGCACATCAGGCGGGAGGGTGCCGCCGTGTGCTTCGAGGATCTTGTAGACCATGTGCCCGCTGGTGCGACCACCACTGATGCCGATCTGGGCCGGGCCGGTGATCAGGTAGGGATTCATAATTGCTCCAGACAGCCGATTGCCTCGCCGGCTGGCGTGATTCGTATAAGTGGGGTATTTGTGTTCGGCCCGGCATGGGGCCGGATCAAGGGGCTTGTATGAGTAGAATCGATATAGATGCTATTGACCCAAACTTGGAGCCGGACAGCGAGAAAATCCACCGCGCTACCCGTATAGCACTCTCATTCGTTCCTGGTGTCGGAGGAGCTTTGGTAGAGGTATTCAATTCTGCAATAGAGTCTCCCCTTACAAAGCGGCGATGGGAAACCATGGTTCAAATCGGGGAGGTTATAAACGACCTGCTTGAAAAGAAGGTTGTAACCGAAGAAGACCTTCACGAGAACGAAGCATTCATTAGTACCGTGGCGGAGGTATGCGCTATTTCTCTGAGAAATCATCAGATAGAAAAGCTCGAGGCTCTTAAAAATGCGGTCCGTAATTCAGCTCTGCCATCCTGCCCGGCAGACGACTACCGTCAACTCTTCTTGAATTTTGTTGATGTCTGCACAGTGACGCATATCAAACTATTGCAGCTCTTCGATCGTCCTCAAGCTTGGTTCGATCAGAGAGGTCAGCATCTGCCTAACTGGACAATGGGGTCGCTTGCCACTGTCGTTGATTTGGCAATGCCAGAATTGAAAGGTCATAACGATATTCGCGATTCCATTTGGAAGGACCTTTTCCAGAGAGGCTTGGTCACTACCGACGGGCTGAACACCGGGATGAGCGGTGATGGCATGCTGGCGAGAAGGACAAGCCCGCTTGGCATTCAGCTAATAGCTTTCCTCAGTTGACATACTCTTAGAAACCCTCACCAGCTCTCTCTGAAAAGCCAGCTCCAACCTACGCGACACGTTCTCACTGATCGTGATTTCGTGTCGCGGAGGATCCAGCATCGGCAGACACTTTTGAGGCCCCATCGCATGCACATGGTGAATCATCAGCGTGATCGCCTCGCCCTGCTCCTCGATGCCGCTCCATGCCATCAGCTCAGCAAGGGCTTGGCGAGTACCGGGCAGGCAGTGCAGCCTGATTTCCTCATCGCCGCGGCTTTCGCTGAGCGATCTGCATTGCTCTTGGCCATGGCCTACCTCTTCAATTCCGTGCGCCTTTAGATCCAGTCAGGCTTGCCCTCGGTGGCTGGAAGTGCCACGAATGATGGCAAAATGCTTCCAAAGAATTGGTGCTGCGTTTATTATCTCGCGATCATTCGATGGAGCGAGATATGAAGGTAAAATCAGAAGTTGTCGGTGGGGTAGCAACGGGCGTTTATCTAGTGTGCGTAGCCGTTCTTGTGTATTGGAAGCGTACAACTCTTCCAACTCTTGAGCTTAACGCAATAGGTGATTTTCTCGCGGGTGTATTTGGGCCGATAGCTTTTCTCTGGTTGGTGCTCGGATATATTCAGCAGGGACGCGAATTAAAATTAAGCTCGGAGGCGTTGCAATTACAGGCGCAGGAGTTGAAAAATTCGGTAGACCAGCAAAAAGAAATGGTTGGCATCGCTGGTAGGCAACTAGAAAATGAGCTGGAAAATGTAAAATACAGCAGGCAAATAGCCGAGTACGAAAATCGGCCTAATATGAAGTTTTCTGCTCGGGTCCCCACTGCATCAGACCGGGTGATGGACGTTTTTATTAAAATAGAAAATATTGGGAAGAATGCCGAAGGTGTGTCGGTCTCTATCGGTAAGTCCCAGGTTTATAGTGGTAGTGCAATTGCTGCTGGTAAGTCCGTTGAGTTTCGTGTGCCCTTGGATGCAGAAAGTAAAGATTATAGTTTTTCGATCACGTACTCATATGGGATGGGAAAAGAAGTTGTCGATAATTTTATTATGAGGGTTAAAGATGTTAGAGGGGCAGGAGGCATTGCAAAAATAAGTTTTGATCGAGCAAATCCTGCATAAGTAAAGCTTTGGAGTGGTAGCTAGTCCGCTATTCATCCCCAGGGTCGCGCTTTAACTCTGCTAGGCTTTCTTCCCGGAACATCCGCGCCACGTTTTCGCTTATCTGCACTTTGTGGCGCGGACTTTCCATCGCCTGGTAGGAAAGGGTCGGCCCGAGCGCATGAGCATTCAGAATCAGGTTCTGCACCGCCTCGTTGATTTCCGTGATGCCGTTCCAGGCCATCAGTTCATCAAGCTTCTGCCGGGTGCCGAGCCTGACCCGGTGCCGCAACTCCTTCTCGTCGTACTCGATCCGCTTTTCGGCAGCCTTCGCTGATCGCTCTTTGCCAGTCTTGGCCATGGCCTACCTCTTCAATTCCGCTGGCTGGCAAGTCCAGCCAGGTCTGTCGTTTGCGTTGTTGGGTGCGAAAACGTCTCACGCTGCGACCTTCACCTGATGCCAGGCGCCGGCGGCGTAGAACAGCTTCGCGGCTTGGGCTTCGTCCATTGATATCTTGTCGGGAATCGCAATCCACCCTGACGCAACCAGATGGTTTGGATTCGCGCTGTTGCGCAGCTCCAGATAGTAATGCTCGATCGCATCGGTGAGGCGCTCGACCTTGTAGATGCCCTCGGGCGAGATCTCCACCGACTTGATGTACTCGGCGCCGCGCTCGTCTCGACACATGGCGGCGATATAGATCGTCCAGCGGTAGGAGAAATCGAAGATTGCGTTGGCGATCGCCAGACTGCGGATCTGCTTGCAGCTCTTCCAGTTCGCCATGATCTGGCTGCCGCTGGGATCGATGTTCACCACCGCAACGTGGTTGGTGCGCAGTAAGGCCCGGCAACTGCGTTCAGCCCGGGCGAAACCGTTGTTGGGTTTGCGTTTCGACTTCATAGCGAGTCAGCCATTTTGCGCAGCGCCTTGCGTTCGGCGGCGGATATCGGCTTCGGCCGCCGCTTGAGGACCGTTTCAGGGTCTATTTTCTTCGAGCGGGGCGGTGGCAGTGGATTGCGCGGCGGGTTTTTCAGTTGGTCGATCCGCCCGCCGGCGGCCAAGTACTGCGCGATTCGTTCAGCGATCGACTCGGAGTCAGGTCGGTGCTGCTCGACGAGGTTGAGGTGGTTGCTGATCATGCTGGCCTCACTTGATCCGGATCGAACTGTCGCCGCGCTCCAAATGCGCGTAGGCAGGTTCTTCGAGCAGTTCGTGTTCTGCGTCTTCGCCGGCGGCCATGCGCTTGCGCACGGTTTCGTTGTGCTCGCGAATTTCCTTGAGTTTGGCGGCGATCGCGTTCTTGTCCGGGGCAATGCTCGTTTTCACAGATGTCAGTTCGTCTGGCACCGCGTCCTCGTTGTCGACGATGACCTTCTCCTTGCCCAGGGCCAAGGTGATGGTGAACAGCGGGCGCTTGATCGACTTGAGGTTGGCGGCTTCCATGTTCCGGCGCAGGTAATCGCTGATTTGCGCAACGCTGTTGGACTTGATGCGCTTGAGCTCGGTAAGTCGCTCAATCTCCGTATCGATGGCGGTCACGTCGCTTTCAATGTTGCGACGCAGCATGACGATGTTGTCAGCTTTCACCTCGAACTCGCCTTGGATTTCGTCCATCGCATGCTGCAGGGCCTCTTTCAGGCCCTCGTCGTCGGTGTCTGCCATTCCCTGAAGTTCGGCGAGCTTGCCGGTCAGTGCGTAGAGCTGGGTCATGCTGCATTCTCCTTGCCGGGCTCAATGGCCGCTTTGCGCTCTTCAAAGGCGCGAGTGATTCGGGCGATGAAAGTCGGCTCGTTGCGGCGGGTCGCCTCGCGGATGTATTTAACGTTCAGCATTTTCAGTTCGTGGGCGGTCACGGCCTTGCCCATCGTTTCCACCGCAGAATTCAGCCACTCCAGACGCTCCTGCTTCTGACGCAGGATTTCGGCGTCCTTGTCCACTGCCTGCTCGATCGCTTGTTCTTCCTTGAGCTGCTCGACGTAGGTGTGGTCATCGAACATCCCGAGGAACACGTCGGCACTGAAGCCGAGCATCGACAGAGATTTCTTGATGGCGTCGGTCAGCGACTTCTTCGGCGCTTCCCCGTCTGTGGTGGTGCCGTACTTCGATTTGTAGAGGTAGCGCGTGCAGCCGTACTGCTCGATCTCGCCGCGCTTCCCGTCCAGTTCGAACCAGAAACGAATCTTGATGGTGTGGTTCAGCTCGCGACCGAGCACCAGGCGTTTGTCGCCTTCGCCGCTGACCATTTCGGAACCCTCATCGAAGCGTTCTTCAACGATCGACCAACCGAAGCCAATTCCGACCGGGCCGAAAACCTCAGTCGCTTTCATGATCATCGCCGTGCCGTTGAGGCTGGTGATTTTCTGCCCGCCAACCTCGGCGGCTTTGGTGTAACGGGTATCGGTCGTGCTGACCTTGTCCCAGATCTGCATGTTCGTAGACACGGGGAATCCTTGCCGCGCCGTGCGCAGCGCTTGAAGTTGAAAGTCAGGAGGTGATGCGGTCGGCGAGGGCGCTAAGCAGCATCAGGAAGGTGTAAATCGCGAGGACTGGGAACGATCCTCGCCAGATGAGAATTCGGCGGGCCATCTGCCGGCCGGTCATCGGAATACTTGGTAGGTGGTGGAGCGCGGCACCTGGCAAGTGCCCGAGCCGTCTTTCACGATGCCGTAGGCGCCTGCGCCGTCTACAAGAATCACAACGAGAATCCAGTACAAGAGATTCATGGCCGAGCCCTCACAGCGATGCGTCTGCCTTTCATGGTCACCGACAGGCGCTGCGGGAGGCTGTCGACCAGATCCTCGCGCTTGCGACCGATCACCTCATTGAAGGGCAGGCCGAAACCGAGTATCGCGATGCGGCGCTCGATATCGTCGAGCTGCTCATCGACCAGCGTTTTCACCAGAGGGGTTGTCATGCCGAAACTCCTTTCAGATGCGTGTTGCGCTCGACGAACTTGGCGTCCAGCGCATCCCGATAACGATTGGCGGTGCGGGTGTCGATGATCTCGGCGAACTCCGCCATTTCGATCATGCCCATGACGAAGGTGCGATCCGGCACCGGAGTGCAGGACTTGCGCATCTTCGCGATCTCAAGGCCCAGCCGGGCCAGTGCTACCTGATTGCTCATAGCTCGTTGTCCTCGGCCTGGGCGATCAGCGCGTCATCGACAAGGGGTCGAAGTAGGCCCTCTGCGATTTCGCCGAGCTTGCCCAGTGGGTGATCGCTTGGACCGAGGAGTTCGGCGGCGGCGACCTTGTCAGCGTGACCGCGCTCGGCAGCGATCAGCAGGTACTCCAGCGAAGCCGTGGTGACCTCGCAGTCTGCGAGCCGTCCGTTTGCATGCTCATCAACTGCCAGAGCGAACTGGGCCAGCGTGACGCCCAGAGCCGGGCGCATGCGGCGCTGAAACGAGACGTCGCAGCCGAACCGCACCAACTGCTCGGTCGCATTGTAAAGCCACTCAGCCCGAGCCACTTCCTGCGCGCTCTCGCTCACCATCGGAGGCAACTGCGCGTCGTGCATGGCCTGACAAATCTTCAGTGCTGCGTTCATGGTTGCCTCCAGATCGGCTTTATTCGGTGGGCGGGGCGGGAAGCGGCTGCCAGTGCGTCGGTGGATTCTCATCAGTGAACCCGCCATCCCACGACATCCAGAATGGTTCGATTTCTTCGTACTCCGGGCAGTGGCAGGCCCCGCCACAATCGCCAGCGTCCCGGAGCAGCTCGTCGCCAACCGTGTAATGCCCAAGGGTCACGCGAGGAGGAACCGGAGCGCCGTCGAATGTCTGGCCGATGGACGCCAGAAGAATCTCTGTGCCATCCAGTGGCGCCGTCGCGATGTCTTGCCAATCGCTCATGGCGACCTCCAGTGTTTGGGGTTAGGCGGTGGCCGGAATGGCTTCACGAAAGCGCGAGGGGCTCCAGTCGCACGACTCATCCGCAGGGATGTGGCCGAACATCGCAGTGCAGCGCTTGCAGTGCACGCAGTCGTCGCAGGTCTTGCCCTCGGGCAGGTTCATCTGATCAGCGTTGTCCGCCGACCGTGGGTACGGCGCTCGTTGCTCGGCCATGATTTGCTCCATGTGGTTGATCCAACAAAACTCGCAATGCACTCATCCGCTCCGCTGGTTGCCGTTGGGCGCGGAGGGGAGGGCATTCGGGTGGTGTCGGGGAAGGGTTACTAAATCGCTAAAGGAACCAGCGAGCTTGGCCGATACGTCTTGGCATCAATGCCAAATAATTGAGATCTGGAGATCTGAATGTTTCTGAGTAAAGTTCGCAGTGCGACAGCCATTGCGGTGATTGCCCTCCCTTATGCTGTCCCAGCTTCGGCTACCACCGACGTTGTCGCAGACCACAACACTGCGGTTATGGCTGTCGCATCCACCCAGGCGTGCGCAAAGAAACATCCAGAAGCAGGTATCACTTTAGAAAAATTCCTGACTGAGCAGAAAGAGGGCATGACTGACGAGATGGCGAAACACATCAGTGATGTTGCTACAAATCCTCGGTACGAAATGGAAGTGAAGCAGTCGATGGAATTCTTCAATTCCAAAGGCGGCCAGAGCTTGCTGGACAGCCTTTGTGGCGGGTTCATCACCGCGAAGTAAGTGCCTCGCTTGCTCACTTCGCTGTGATTCATTCCTGATGCAGATGGGCGGTTATAGGCCGCAGTTTCGTCCGCATCGGGGTGTGATCTGACCTGACCACATATTCCAGTTTCTTGGTTTATGGCGGGCCATTTCAGATCACACTCCGATGCGCTCTCATAGAGAGGATCGGGCAGCAGCCTTGCAATCAACCGCCGTCATTCGATGGCCGTCTTCGCACTCAACAACGCGCACGCCGCTTTTGAGCCCGCGCTCAGCGTTGAGCCTGTTCGCCTCTCGGATGCAGGCGTTTAGGTCGGCATCAGCGAAGACCTGCAACTCTCCGCGCAGGGTGATGTGAATTACCTTGTTCATTGAGTTGCCCTCGGTTGTTTTCCCAATGCACCCGTCACCAGGTGCATCAGTGAAACTTTCCTGCCGTGACCCGCTGCCGGCGGCCGTCATCGGCTCAATCAAATTGTTCCTCCAGCCGCGGGCCTTTCGGCTTGTTCTCCCGCTGGATAACTGCTTTCGACGTTTTACGCTGCACGCCCGGGTCAGTTGCCAACCCTCAGAACCGTTGAGGCCGGTTCATCGCTGCCTTTGAATCTGGGCCGGTGGTGATCCGGCAAAGGGTGTCGCTAAAGAGCTGCGCGGCTTTCGCTGCTGGGGCGAGTTGTCCGGCTTGCGAATAAAAGTAGCAGTGCTGCTATTTAAAGTAAATAGCGCTGCTAATAATAATTTTTGCGGGCGTAAAAAAGCCCGCGTTCAGCGGGCTTGATAGGTCGTCTCGTTGGATCAGCTTTAAGACGGTACCCAGTACATATTGCATTGAATATCATGATTGTCACTGAGCTCCACAGAAACCACTTTGGCGGATTGCTCATTCTCAAAGGGGCCCGTGATGATAGTGTTGCCATCTACCGCAAGCACTGGTATCGCTAGACTTTCAAGCAGGTTCTCAATTCTGAGAGAGTCTGCTGGAGGGGTTTTGATCCGAACTGTCCAACCCTGAAAGGAACGCTCGATAATACTGTCAGTGATGGGCGGATATTTCCCGCTCACTGAATCCCTGTAAACAATCTCGCTGAACAGTCTCGGGCCGTCTCGCATTGTGATCAGGGCTTGCTTGGCTTCGTCCTTCGTCTCGAATGGCCCTGCGCCAACGGCCAGGCCGATCATCGAAACTACGGGAAGTCCGGTGGCAGCAATGGCTTCTATCGTGCGCAGCCGCTCTTCCTCGTCACGACAGGAAGTCGAAGCGACCCATCCATTTTTCAGTCTCGGAGCTGCCATCGGCTCAACGTCAGCACCACAGTGTTTGCATTTTATTGCTGCCATCTTGATAGATTCGGCACAGAGAGGGCAGGGGCGAGTGTCGGTGTCAGTGCCAACTTGGGCCGCGGAGGATTTGCCCCCCAGCAAAATCATGAGTAAGCCTGCCAACATAATCATGCCGCCTACGATGGTATGCACTTGGCGGTCAGCCATGAGCCCAAGGTTGTTAACCCTACCGCCGGATCCCGTCGCGACGGAAACATCCATACCAAGCGCAAATACCAGCCAGCAGATGCCGACAACCATTGCAACGGTCCCAAAACCTTTCATTGGATCCCTCCATCAATTGAGCTCAGATTTTACCATTCGTGGCCCTGCGCCACCATTGGTCAAAGGAGGTGGAGGGCGGGGGAGGGTGGGCATGAAAAAGCCCGGCGCTAGGCCGGGCTTCGTTACCAGGGAAGCGTGGTAAGAGTGTATCTAGGCCGGCCGTTGCCAACCGTTCTAGCTCGTAATTGAACAGTGAATGCTTTGTTTAGATGCATATTGATAACAGCTGGATCTTCAACAGAGGCGGCAATCCTTCCATGAATAATCGATCCTTCTTGAGTTTTGAATTCAAACCGTCTTTCGGCAGGAAATGCACCCAAAAATTCTCCAGTAAACTGAACGTCTTTTTCTACAATATTCTCGATGCTTAGGCGAGATCTGCTAATCCGGACTTGATCCACGCTGGTGAATGTGAACAAGTGATCCCGCGTTGCCATAGAGCAATACGCTTCGTATGCAATCAGCTTATCGAGGTAATCCGATATCATTGCAAGCGCACGGGTGCCTAGCCTGGACGCGGGTTCGGAAAGCTCTTCATCGCTTTTTGTCGATGCCTCAAGCAGCTCGGCCACTAGCTCAAACGCCTGCGAAACCGAGGTCGTCCCCTCCAGCGGTAATTGGGCCTCGAGGGAGGGGGCCTCTTCGAATTCAAATCCGAACGAGCCAATAGCCGTTCCAGTTATCAGGATTTGATTCTGGGCTTTGTTCGGTATTGGTCCAAAATCATTCAGTACCCCACCTATTGATGCTGCGACCGCAGCAATGGCCTCCGAAAACTTCGCAGTAGCGATTGCTCCGAATTCCGCCACGACACCGTGCACGCCCCATACAGGGGCACCTTTATAAGTGACAACTGCTTTCGCAGGAGAAAAGGCGCCGCGGCCGGGATCTTGGAGGCGAGACTCTACCTGCTCTTTTCTCGAGTTTATTGATAATTGTGCGAGCCTGCTAAGGCCCGGCTTGCGCGACATGCGATCCAAGAAATTGATTTCAGCCTGCGCATGGGTGAATTCAGTTCTGTTCATTCTGGACCTCCCGCTTGCGATTCTCCAAAAGGTTCCTAGCATCGGCGTCATGGTCAGGTTCAAGCCTTACGCTTAAAAAGCCCTTCCATTGCTGCGACCTTCTGTGAGACCACATACTGTACCAGTATGCTGACATCTCGACTAAATATTCCGCAGGTTCGGAAAGCGGGAGCAGATAAAAGTCAACCTTGTAAGTCGCTTTGATCCATCGGTTGTCGGTCAATGTGTTGATATCTGCTGGCTGTAATGCCGCCTCAACGCCGGGAAGGATATCCGCAAAAGTCACCACGTCCATGTCGTTTGGCGCCCTTCCTTCAAGCAGCTCCACATGCTCCATGAAGCTTCCATTCAACCATTGGAAGCCCGAATTCACGCCCATACGGTGAAGCTCAGCCCTATGAGAGAGAAAACCTTCGAGTATGTCGCATCTTTCAATCGTAGTAGAAAATCGCTCAACAACCTGTTCGACAGTGACCGGATAAGGTGCGCGCTCCAAGGCTGTCGGGTCATTCTCATCGATAGGGGGGATTATTCCCTGGTGGTTCCATTGCGGGATCAACACTTACCTCCTTGTGTCGCGGTCGAAAAGCCAAAGCTTCGAATATTGCTGTACGCCAGATCGCTCTGCGTTCACTCGAGCAAACAAATTTCCTCAATTATCAAATCATCATTCAACGATCAATTTATGGGTATTGTTCGTATCGGTTGGCAAGAGAGACGACGTAATGTCAATTTATGACAAATACGTAGCTGGCGTTATCTAGAGTACATCGCCCACCAGAACACATGCCCAAGGATTGAAATCTGCTGCTCCTGGATCTGCTGGAATGTGTAGTCCTCGTCCGGATGCTCGTCACGGTTGAAGCTGCGTAGGCGAATCCCGGTCGGGATGCGGTAGACCTGCTTCACGCGAAGCTGACCGTTGTGGTTGATGGCGTACATCTCTCCGTCGACGATATCGCTCAGGGAATTTTTCCCGACGTTCACGCCTACAGTCGCGCCATCGCGCAGCACGGGCACCATGCTGTTGCCGCCGACCTTCACGCACTTGGCGTTGCTGAACTGAACGCCGTTGTGGCGCAGGTCTTTCTTGTTGAAGCGCAAGCGTGAGTTGGCGCTTTCCTCAATCGCAAACCTGCCAGATCCGGCCGCCAGCTCCACTTCATGAAGGAAGGGGACATAGACCTCATCGTCATCGAGCGGGGTTTCGTCATCCCAAGTCTCGATATTTTCTAATTTTACGCTTGGCTGAATGCGCTCTTGCTGCACGCTGGCAACAGTGGATAACAGTCGGGAGCTAACTTCGCTCGCATCAAAATTGAGCGCCTTTGCAAGCTTCAGCAACGCTTCCACATTGAGCGGCACCTTGCCGGTGGCGTATTGGCTGAATGCACTTTGCCCAGACCATCCGCACGCCTCGGCAACATCCGCTTGCGTCAGGCTGCGCCCGGCAGCTTTTGCAGCAGATTTGCGCTGTTCATAGATGGCCTTAAGCCTGGCGCTCTCGGCGACTTCTTCGGGGGTAAGTGAGCGGCGTATTTTCATACGGACAAGAGTATTAGCAGAGCTGATATCCAAGCAAATAGCACTGCTAGTATTTTGTTGCTGATAAAAAGCAGCGCTGCTACTATCCATGGCAGATATCAAGCCGTGGAATTTCCATGAAAAAGATCCCTTTGAGCAAATACCTAGAAGAGCACGGCACTCAAGCCGCGCTTGCTGCTGCTCTCGGCGTGAACCAGAGCGCGATCTCGCAAATGGTTCGAGCCGGCAGAAGCATTGAAATCACCCTTTATGACGACGGGCGCATTGAGGCGAACGAGATTCGCCCAATCCCTGCGCGACCCAAGCGCACAGCAGCTTGAAACGTTCATCGCTGACTGCCTGAACAAATAATCGCTCACGTAATGGCAGGGCACCACGGAAACAAATTTGAGGTTTTACGAATGGAAGATTTTCTGCGGGCCTGCCAGAGCGCTGTCCTGGACAACGAAGCCAAGACCCTGGCTGCGAAGATGGGCGTTCCTCACGTCGGCCTGCTTCAGCGCGCCAATCCGGACAACGACGCTCACCACCTGACCGTGGAGCATCTGTTCGGGATTCTGCTGCACACAGGCGACATGCGCCCTCTAGCTGCACTGGCGGGCGAGTTTGGTTTCGACCTCGTTGCGAAAGCTGCGCCAGAGCCGCAAGCGTTGACCAAATCACTGATCAACGTCGGCAAAGAGGTCGCCGATCTGACCATCGCGGTGCACCAGGCGCTGGATGACAACCACGTCAGTTCTTTCGAGAAAAACTTGATCCGCCAAGAGATCAGCCACGTTCGGCAGAGCCTAGACGTGATGGATGCCTCGGTGAAGGCTGCCTGAATCCCGGGCACAAAAAAGCCGACGGAGAAGGTCGGCTGATTCGCAAAACTAGAGAGGCCCGATTATGCAGAGCCAGCCAAATTCCAGCAATACCCCGAACAATGTCGCGACACGTTTTAACCAATCACAAAACGTGTCGCGTACCATCTCAGTAATTCCTTTCGACTTTGATGGCGGCGCCATCCGCGTAATCACCGACGAGCTCGGCGATCCGTGGTTCATTGCCCGTGATGTCGCTGACGCCTTGGGCTATGCCAAGCCAGAGAACGCTATCTCTCGCCATTGCAAGGCCGCGACCACTACCCCGAAACAGGGTGGTGGTTTCATGACTGTAATTCCTGAGCGCGATGTCTATCGTCTGGTGATGCGCTCCAAGCTGGTTGGCGCCGAACGTTTCGAGGAATGGGTGGTTGGTGAGGTTCTGCCTAGCATCCGCAAGACCGGGAAATTCGACGCCGCCAGCCCAAGCAGTTCAAAGGTTGTCGGGGAACTCGCGCTCATGGAGTGTTACACGCGCCTGCTCAAGCCTTCACCATCCAGCCCAGTGATGATGCTGGCGAAGATCGCGACCAATAACGGTCTGGAGTCGAGCTTCCTGCCGGGTTACGCGATCGATGCCGCGCCAGATGCCATTGGCGGTAGCTCGATGCCGACGAAGGCGGTCACCGCGTTGATCAAGGAAAACGGCGTCGCTTGCACAACGCGGGCGTTCAACCTTGTTCTTGAAGCCCACGGTTTCCTCAAGCAGCTCCAGCGCAAGAACTCCAAACAGGAAATGGTTCCGTTCTGGTCGGTGACCGAGAAGGGCATGACCTACGGCAAGAACCTGACCAACCCCCAATCCCCACGCGAGACGCAGCCTCACTGGTACGTCGATCGCTTCCTCGAACTGGCCAAACTGGTCGGGAAGGCCTGATATGCAATTCACCGTCACGATCAATCAGGTGAAGGCGTTGGAGTGGGGGCTGAATTCTCAGCAGGCCCTGCTGTTTGCCTTCGTCTACGGCTGCCCGAGCTGGACCAAGCCAATCAAGACTGACGACGGGATCTTCTTCGCGCTGAGCAAGGCAAAAATCACCGAGGAGCTGCCGCTGCTCACTGATAAGCCAGACACTGCCTACCGCATGCTGAAGGCTCTGGAAGAAGCTGGTTTGATTGAGCTTTCCAGCACATCAAACATCACCTTGTTTCGCCTGACCGAGAAGGCGATCGAGTGGAACCAGAAGCTCGACGGGTCGGAAAAATATCCGACCCCACCAAAGAACGAAGGTCGGAAAAAAATCCGATCTACCTCGGAAAAAAATCCGAGCAAGGTCGGAGAAAAATCCGAACAAGGGTCGGAAAAATCTCCGACAAATCAGGATACCAATCATCAGGGTACCAATCAGGATACCAGTCAGGACTTGCATGGCAGCCCGGACAAGCCGGCCCGCAATCTGGTTCTGGTGGTTGATCGCACCGATGCGCCACGGGTTGAGATTCCCGCTGACATGCCGGGCCCCAAGGATCAGTCCTGCAAAACCTTCAAGGTCTGGGCGAACTACGCCATGGCCTACCGCAAGCGCTACAGCGCCTGGCCGGTATGGAACGCCAAGGTCGGTGGCCAGCTCGGCCAACTGGTCGACCGCCTCGGCGCCGATGTCGCGCATCACGTCGCCGCCCACTTCCTGAAAACCAGCGATGCCACCGTTCTCCGCAAATGCCACAGCCTCAACGAACTGCTGGCCAACGCCGAGAGCTACCACACCCAGTGGGTTACGGGGCAGCGCATCAACGGGACAACTGCCCGCCAAATGGAACGCACCGAAGCGAACGTCTCCGCCGCCGAGCAGGCCGCGCAAATGGTCTTGGCCAAGCGCCAAGCAGGGGAGCGCAATGAGTACCTATGAAATGAACGACCAGCAAGTTGCCGGGCTCGCTGCAGCGATCTGCGCCACCGCCGAGGCCATGGGTCAGGAAATGAACCCAGGCACCGCGGCGATCATGGCTGAAGACCTTTGCGCTTACCCGGTGCCGGTAGTGAAGGCCGCACTGAAGGCCTGCCGCTTTGAGGTGAAAGGCAAGTTGGCAATGGCGGACATCCTCCAGCGCGTGCAGATCGCCGACGGGCATCCGGGCAAGGACGAAGCATGGGCGATCGCCATGACCACAAATGACGAGTTTGAAACTGTGGTGCTGACGGACGAAATTCAGCTCGCGTTGGCAGCGGCAAAACCTGTACTCGATGCCGGCGACAAGGTCGGTGCGCGCATGGCGTTCAACAGCGCCTACGAGCGCTTGGTCGGCCAAGCGCGGGATGACAACAAACACGTCAACTGGCATGTGTCCGTCGGCTTCGACGCCAACCGCCGCACGCAGGCGATCGCCAAGGCTGTGCAGATGCGGCGGATCCCACAGGAGAGAGCTCAGCAGTACCTGGCTGACTTGAGTGTCACGCCGGTAACTGAAGACGGTCGTGCCGTCGTTGCGCTGCTCACCGGTGAGGTTGTGCGGCCTTCGCCAAAACTGCGCGAGAGGCTCGCCGCGGTGAAGGATTCGATGCTCGCCATGCGCCAGGCATCGGCCGAGCAAAAAACAGAACTGCGAATTCTGGCAGCCAATGAGCTGGCGGACCGCCGGGCGCTGCTCATTCTGCAGGCCGAACAATTGGAAGCAAGGAGTGCGGCTCAATGAGCATCGACAAACAAGAACTCCAGAAGCTGCTGTGGGCCGAGGCGGCGTCCTACCGTGCCGGCTGCGCAGACTGGAAGCGCAACACTGAGGCGCTGCAGGAATTCCTCGGGGAGAAGACCGTGGAGGAGGTGGCGCTGGAGCTGCTGGCTGAGAACAACCGGCTTGGGCAAATCGAGTACGCATTTTCGCAGTGGGTCGAGAAAACCGATTGGGTGCAGTCCACCGTGCAAGCGTCCGAACTTGGCCGCCATCGCGCGGATGTGCTGCGCACGCGGATCGACCAGTTCAAGGCCGAGAACGAGGCGCTGCGCAAAGCGATCGCCGACGTCGACGGCGCGCTGGAGCGTGAATACTGGAGCGAGTACGCCGGGCTTGAAGAGACTCGCTCCATCCTTGACGCGGCAATAGACAAGGCAGCTCAGGCATGACTGACAAGATCAGCGTCAACTGCCAGGCAAAGCTCTCCGAGGCCATTACCGCGCTCAGCACCATGTTCCGCGACAAAAAATTCGTCGTCGTGTCGCTGCGACCGGGCAAAGACCGCACGCTAGACCAGAACCGGCTGTGGTTCGCAATGTACAAGCGCATCGCTGAAATGACCCAGATTGGCGATGAGGCTGAAGCCCGGCGCTACTGCAAGCTGCACATCGGCGTGCAGATCCTGCTGAACGAGGATGCCGGGTTTCAAGCTGAGTGGTACCGGGTGATGCGTCACCTCCCATACGAAACCAAGCTCGACATGATGGGCGAGTGCCATTTGTTCGGGCCGGACGGCTTCCCGGTGACCAGTCTGTTCAACCGTTCCCAGGGCATTGCCTACACCGATCGCATTGTCGCGCGCTTCGCACCGCAGGGCGTGTACTTCGATGATTTGCTAAGCCAGGAGGCCGCATGACAATTGAACGGAAGCAGCCCAAACCGAAGCAATGCCGAGTCGCTACTTGCAGGGCCTCATTCGTCCCGTCGCGGATGGGGCAGGCGGTTTGCAGCCCGGCCTGCGCGGCCATTGATGCACCGCGCCACACGGAGAAGGCCCGGAAGGCCATCGCGCAGCGCGATCGCCGCGAGATCCAGGTCCGCAAGGAAAAGCTGAAGAGCAGGGCGGATCATCTGCGCGAAGCCCAGGCGGCATTCAACGAGTGGGTTCGCCTGCGTGACGCCGATCGCCCTTGTATCAGTTGCGGTCGGCACCACGAAGGCCAATACCACGCTGGGCACTATCGCTCTGTGGGAGCGAACCCCGAGCTGCGATTCGAACCGCTCAACGTGTGGAAGCAATGCGCGCCCTGCAACACGCACCTGTCCGGCAACTTGGTGAATTACCGGCTTTCGCTCTTGCAGCTGATCGGTCCTCAAAAGGTGGATTGGCTGGAAGGACCGCACCCGGCCTGCAAGCACACCGTCGAAGAAATCAAAACCATCAAGGCCGAATACCGGGCCAAGACCCGCGAACTGAAGAGGGCTGCAGCATGACCTATCGCAACGTGATTTCCGCCGTAGTCCGCGCGCTGGCCGCCGAGACAATCAGCTCGACTGGGGGCTGCGACTTCGAGCCAAAGGTCCAATGCGCCAAACAGAAAGGGGAGATCGTCGGCAAAGAAGCCGCCTTTCTCCAGGACTGCTGGGTGTTCGGCCGTCTGCACAAGTCGCTCACGCCGGCGCATTGGCGCGCACTGGTTGCGAAGTATTCAACGCACGAAGAGCGCAAGCACGGCGCGATCCTCGAGCTGCTGAGTTCCGTGAAGTCGCCGGCACCGCAACGGTTCCGTGAGTGCGCAGTGCTGACCTGGGCAATACCGCAGGTTGGCGGCACTGACGGGAAGCGCTCATCTGCGGTGCTGCCTGCCGCCTGGTATGACGTCACTAACTGGTCCAACGACGGCAAGCCGGAGTCGACTCGGTATCGGTGGCGATCATCGATTCGAAAATCGCTCGATGATCAGGTTAACGAAGCACTGACAACGGCGCAGGAGCTGCTCGATGCGGAGGGTTTGATCGAAAGTTGCGCGGCGTAGCAAAAAGCCATTGCAATGAGTGAGAAAGTGAGAGAATATTTACCCATCCTGTCGATCTTGCGCGTAACGGATTGACACACCAAACCCGGCCACCGCGCCGGGTTTTTTATTGGCTCTAATTTACCTGTAGCCAGGACATCCTTCGGGAAGGCCTAGATACCTGCTTCTAGCTTTAGTCGCTCTACAGCGCGAGTGCATCCGTATTCTGCAGACTTTTTGAGATATCTCATTTGTTCTTGCTTAAGATTCTGCTTCCACATTTGAGTTGAGAGGCTCATGTAAAGATCCGCGCGAACTGCTTTTTCATCGAGTGAATCGATTGCATTTTCACGGCTGGAGGCGTGCTTACTGTCGCATTTCGGCAAAAGCACTGGCTGCGGATAGTACTTACTGTACGGGCTTGTAGGTTCAGGCAAGGCATCAACCAGCGATCGAAACTCGACGGTTTTTACATCGTCGAAGCAGTAGCTGATCATCTGTAGACCAGCCGGAGCGAATCCCTTTGTCAGGCTTGATTTCAACAAAGAGCAAACCTGACCTAGCACCTGTTCTCTGGGATCGAATTCTATTGCAAGCCAAGCTAGTCGGTATTGTGCGGCGGGATTACCTTCATCAGATGAGAGCCTGAGTAACGGGGTTGCCTCCACCAGCAGTGAGCTTATTTTGTTTTTTAGTGCTTCTTTTTTCCCATCTGGGATTTTTTCGTTCTTGAGTAGCTGATGCTGAAGACTGAATAGTTCGTTGTTTAAGTCGTCAATTTCATCTAGGTAAGGCAATGCCTTGAAGTACAGCGCTTCAGCACCGGATGAAACGCCAAGTGGCACCGCGTTTGCGGGACCAGTGAGGCAAGCCAATAAGGCTAGCGAAAGATGTCCGAGATTACTTTTGGCCACTCCGCCATCCTCGTAATGATTTGCTGTGATAGACATTATTCAACGCCCAGTATGCCCGCTGACGCGCTGCCTTTTCCATATCCAAAGCCTCTGCATTCGCAGGGTTTTTTTTCGTTTTCGGCTCCCCACACCCATTGCCCCGAGCTGGGAGTGCAGCGGACGCCGGATTTATCAATCTCCCCAAGGGGGAGGCAACCCGGATGCCAAACATGCCTGACAAGCCAGACACATGGGCCAAGCTCTGGCTGGCGTTGAGCAATCCGCTAATGGCGGGCGTCATCATGGCCATGACCGTTTGCTTGCTTCGCGTCATCTACGACGGAAAAGAAACCAGCGTGCGCCGGATCATTTTCGAGGCGCTGATTTGCGGATCGCTGAGTCTGGTCGCGTCCAGCGTTATCGAGTGGATGGCCTGGCCTTCAAGCCTATCGATCGCTGCCGGTGGAACGATCGGCTTCCTCGGCGTGACAGCCATTCGCGAGCTGGTGACCCGCTTCCTCGGTCGCAAGGCGGATGCCGCATGAAGACCTTCGCTGCAGCAATCATCATTGCCCTGGTCGGTCTGCTCCTCATAGGGATTCAGCAGTCGCGCGTCGTTGCCCTTCGCGGGGAGGTGGCATTCGAGGCCAGCGAGAAGAAGAAGGCGGTCGACGCCAACCTCGAAAGCCAGGCCACGATCACCACCCTGCGCGCCGAAGCCCAGCGCAACGCCGATTACCAGAAAGACCTGAACAAGCGGTTACAGGCCAGCCAGGCCAAAGCCAGAAAGGCGGAGAAGAACTTTGAAGAACTCAAACGCAACAGCAAGCCTGTTCGTGATTGGGCTGCTCAGCCTCTGCCTGACGGCCTGCGCGGGAAAGCCGCCACTGGTAACAAAGACAGCGGCAGTAAGAGTCGAACCCCCTGAACTGGTGCCGTGTGAGCGGGTAGTAGATGACGACCTCGCCGACAACGGCCAGCTGTGGGAGCTGAAGAACCAAGCCATCAACCTGCTCGACACCTGCGCAGACCAGGTGGACGCGCAGATCAAGCGCAGTCAGAGCAAGTAGGTCGCGACACGTTTCGCGAACCAGCAAATTGTGTCGCGGCACATCGTTAGCGCTGCAAGACGGACTATTTAGTTTCCAAGGCGGCCTGGATGGTATCGGCATAGCTAGAAAGCTTGCCGAGTTCGCTCTCCAGTATCCCGCTGGAGGTGTTGTTAAGGACGCGCACGGCGATAAGCTCTAAGGCAGCGGACACCGCATATGCTCTCTTGGCTTTAGGGTCGGTGGCTTGTGCGTAAGGAACTGCGGACAGGTTGATTCTGGATTGGTCAGTCATAAACAGTCTTCCGTGGTTTGTTTGATTCTCACCAATACCGGCATCCAACCATCATTACAAGTGCAAGGTGAGTCATGAACAGGCCGATGCCTCCGGAGTCGCTACTAGACCTGTCGGAGCTGTCCAGCCTCGGTATTCGCCTGAGCCCTGCTCCTGAGGTGTGGGAGTGGCTACAAGCCGAGATCCTCGCCGACACCGGCAGCATCCACAACGAAGACCATGCCCATCTGGTCGATGCGGACGTGAGAGTCATGTGGGCGTCTGCTGCCTTCACGAAGAAGGGGCGCACGGTGGTAGGCCAGGCCGAACAGGTAGCGTTCCGCGCTGGTGGTTGGCAGAAGGCACGAATGGAACAACAGATGCTGGATTGGTTCGGCGACGTGCCGGGCTACATCATCACGCTGGCTGCCGACTACTGCGCTCAATGCTCCGACGCTGACTTCTGCGCACTGGTTGAGCATGAGCTGTACCACATCGCCCAGGCGACCGATCAGTACGGCGCACCCAAGTTTACCCAGGAAGGATTGCCCAAGCTTGAGATGCGCGGACACGACGTTGAAGAGTTCGTCGGTGTGGTGCGTCGGTACGGGGCGAGCCCTCAGGTGCAAGAGCTGGTGGACGCTGCAAACAATCCTGCTGAGGTGGGGAAATTGAACATATCGAGGGCCTGCGGAACCTGTCTGCTCAAGTCGGCCTGATTCTGGACAGGCTCTGGACGGATGAAAATCTATGGCAGCCCTTCAAAACGACGTGAAGGCCTTTATCGTTCAGGCCTTGGCGTGCTTCGACACGCCTTCACAGGTTGTTGAAGCCGTCCAAAAGGAATACGGGATATCGGTGACTCGCCAGCAGGTGGAGACACACGACCCCACAAAGACATCAGGGAAAGGCCTGGCCAAGCGCTGGGTGACGATGTTTGAAGATGCCCGCAAGCGCTTCCGCGAAGAAACCGCAGAGATCCCGATCGCCAACCGAGCGTTCCGACTCCGCGCCATGAACCGATTTGTCGAGCGGGCCGAGACGATGAAGAACATCGGTCTTGCCATGCAGATCCTCGAGCAGGCTGCTAAGGAAGTCGGCGACGTCTACGTCAATCGCAACCGTAAGGACGAGCCAGACGATGAGCCGGCAATCCCGACGCGCATTCAGGTCGACGTAGTGGACGCGAGGAAGCCGAATGCCGAGCCTTAACGTTCCGCAGTCGCAGTTCCTCCTCTTGCCCCACAAGTTTCGCGCATTCGTTGCTGGCTTCGGCTCCGGGAAGACCTGGGTCGGTTGCTCAGCGCTCAGCAAGCATTTCATGGAGTGGCCCGGCGTCAACGCTGGTTACTTCGCACCGACTTACCCGCAGATCCGGGACATCTTCTATCCCACGATGGAGGAGGTTGCTTATGACTGGGGACTGAAGACCAAGATCAACCAGGCGAACCATGAGGTTCACATTTACAGCGGCCGGCAGTATCGCGGCACTGTGATTTGCCGGTCGATGGAGAAGCCGCAAACAATCGTCGGCTTCAAGATCGGTCACGCCCTGGTGGATGAGCTGGACGTGCTGACGTCGATCAAGGCTCAGCAAGCCTGGCGCAAGATCATTGCCCGGATGCGTTACAACCTGCCCGGGCTCAAAAACGGCGTGGACGTGACCACGACGCCGGAAGGCTTCAAGTTCGTCTTTCTCCAGTTCGTCAAGCAGCTGCGCGACAAGCCGGCGCTGAAGGAAATGTATGGACTGATTCAGGCCAGCACCTTCGACAATGAGCTGAACCTGCCTGACGACTACATCGCCTCGCTGATGGAGTCATATCCTGAGCAACTGATCCGCGCGTACCTGAACGGCCAGTTCGTCAACCTGACGTCTGGATCGATCTACCACGCCTACGACCGAAAGCTGATCCAGTGCTTCGACACTGTGCAGCCCGGCGAGCCTCTGTTCATCGGCATGGACTTCAACGTCGGCAAGATGGCGGCGATCACCCACGTCAAACGTGATCAGGGACTGCCGCGCGCCGTGGACGAGTTGATGGATGGCTACGACACTCCGGACATGATTCGTCGAATCAAAGAGCGGTACTGGGAACACACCGGCAACGACTACAAGAAGACCTGCGAGATCCGGATCTACCCAGACGCCTCCGGCGACTCGCGCAAGTCGGTCAATGCCAGCCTCACCGATATCGCCATGCTCAAGCAGGCAGGCTTCACGGTCATCGCGCCGGCGGCCAACCCACCGGTGAAGGACCGGATCAACGCCATGAACGCCATGTTCTGCAACGCGCAGGGCGAGCGGCGTTACCTGGTGAACCCGTTTTCATGTCCGACCTACGCCGACGGCTTAGAACAGCAGATCTGGGCGCCCAACGGCGAGCCGGACAAGAGCCAAGGAAACGACCACGCCAACGACGGCGGCGGTTACTTCATTCACCGCGAGTACCCGATCATCAAACCGGTCACCGCTATCAAAATGGGATACGCCCGATGAGCAACGACGTCTCCTTCAAGCGGGCGGAATACATAGCAGTTCTGGATCGCTGGGCAACCGTCCGCGACGTATGCGCGGGCCAGCACCGGGTCGTCGATCGGCTGCCGTATATCAATGCACACGACAAGTCGCCGGAGAATCAGGACCGGAATCGAGCCTATCGCGAGCGTGCGGTGTTCAAGAACGCCACTGGCCATACCCGGAATGGTTTGCTCGGTCTGGCTTTCCACAAAGACCCGACTCTGGTTGTTGCGAAGAAGCTGGAGTATCTGCAGGACAATGCTAACGGCTCCGGCGTGAGCATCTACCAGCACTCGCAAGGCACGCTGGAAAAGGTACTTGAGGCTGGACGGCACGGCCTGTATGTCGACTACCACCAAGACGACGGCATCGGCGGGCATGCTGTGATCCTCACCTACTGCGCCGAGGAGATCATCAACTGGCGCACTGGCATGGTGAACGGTCACAGCGTACTGACCCTAGTGGTGCTTAAGGAGTCCCCCGAAATCCCCGATGGCTTCGGTTTCAAGACGGTCGAGCAGTACCGGGAACTGGCCCTGGAAGACGACGGGTTCGTTTGCAGGGTCTGGCGACGCTCAGGTCCTGAGAATGGCGGTCCTCTGGCGGTTACTGAGGAATTTCGGCCTTCGGGCGCTGGCGGTCGGCTGAAGGAGATTCCATTCACCTTTGTCGGCGCACAGAACAACGACCCGAGCATTGACGAGTCGCCGCTATACGACATTGCAATGATCAACCTGGGCCACTACCGGAACAGCGCTGATTACGAAGACAGCGTCTTCTGGTGCGGCCAAGCCCAGCCTTGGATTTCCGGTCTGGATGAGCAGTGGCGAGACTGGATGGAGAAGAACGGCGTATACGTCGGCTCCCGCGCGCCCATGATGCTGCCAGCAGGTGGCGCCTTCGGTTATGCCCAGCCACTGCCGAACACGCTGGTGAAGGAGGCCATGGCTGACAAGAACCAGATGATGATCGAGCTGGGCGCACGAATGGTCGTGGCTTCCCTCTCGTCGAAAACGGCAACCGAAGCCCGTGGTGATCAATCGGCATCGACATCGGTGCTCGCCGGCTGCGTGGCCAACGTCAGTGAGGCCTACACCCGGGCGATCATGTGGTGCTGCACTTACATGGGCGTCGATGACGCGAAGGTCGCTTATCAGATCAACCAGGAATTCGTGGAGCTGACGGCTGATCCGCAGATGATCACAGCGTTGGTTGGACTCTGGCAGAACGGCGGCTTCGCCAAAGCGGACCTTCGAGCGTACCTGCGCAAGTTGGGCCTGATCGCGCCAGAACGCACAGACCAGCAAATCGATGGCGAGCTGGCAGAGCAGGGCGACGGCTTGGGCTTGGACGACGAGGACAAAATAGATGGCGGCAAACCAAGCAATCCTTGACGCCACGATCCGGCACGCGGTCTTCCTGGAAAAGCTGAAGGCTGGGGAGGTCGGCAAGTTTGCGCCCTTTCTGAAGGAGATCGACCGTTCAATCCGCGACCGGCTCACCCGGTCGGATTTGACCGAGTACAACGTGAGGCGGCTGGAAGCGCTGCTGAAGGAGGTCGACAGCTTGCTGCTGGGCATCTTCAACCGCTACAGCGCGCAACTGAACCTTGACCTGATCGACATCGCCAACTACGAGGCTGAGTTTGAAGCGTCGAGCCTGGCCCGGTCGGCGCCGGTTGGTGTGTCATTGGATGTGGTCGCGCCAACGGCAGCGGCTATCCGAACCGCAGTGCTGACAAACCCCCTCAGTGTGCGCGGCACCGGCGGCGGTAAGCTGCTGAAGTCGTTTATCAAGGGCTGGACCAGTGCCGAGCGCGAGCGTGTCACCGGCACCATCCGGCAGGGCTTCTTCGAAGGGCAGACGAACTTCCAGATCATCCGAAACATTCGCGGCACCAAGGCGGCGGGCTACAAGGACGGCATTCTCGCCACCACCAACCGCAATGCCAGCACGGTGGTGCACACAGCGATTCAGCATGTGTCGTCGCAAGCGCGAGTGGAGGTGGCCAAGGCCAACACGGACATCGTGTCCGAGATTGAGATGGTCGCCACGCTGGACAGCAAGACCAGTCAGCAGTGTCGATCAATGGATAAGCGACGGTTTCCGGTCGACTCAGGCCCGCGGCCACCGTTTCACCCGAATTGCCGCACAACGTTCGTCCTACTGACCAGGCTCAGTGAGATGTTCGCCAAGGGCGCTACCCGGGCTTCCGTGGGCGCAGATGGAGCAGGGCAGGTCAGTGCGAGTCTCGACTATTACCATTGGCTTCAGCAACAGCCAACGTCGTTTCAGGATGTGGCAATCGGACCGGTGCGGGCGAAGCTTTTTCGCGAGGGCGGACTGAGCGTCGAACGCTTCGCGGAGTTGCAACTGGATCGCAACTTCGCCCCGCTGACGCTAGCGCAGATGAAGATTCTGGAGCCTTTGGCATTCCAAAAAGCGTCACTTTTATGAGTGTTTCACTCTTGGCATTTGGCCTTCTGGTCACGGAAGTTGTCCATGAGCTTGAAGAACTGATTCGGCCATTCGGTCATGGCATTTTTGCTTTGCAGTGCGACCAAATCGACATCTGCTTTGCTTTCCACATCAAGCATTGCTTTTACCGCAATTGTCACCTTTAGAGCTGAATGGGCCATGTCCGGCGGAGCATATGCGATTAGCTCAAATCCCGAGCGAATCACTTTTTCTGCGTCAGGTCTCGACTCGTCAAATGACAGCTTTTTGTTAGACCCACGACTTATGAGATCTGCAATGTTTCCCAAAAAGGCTTCGGTTTTTTCTCGGATTTTCATTTCTTGATTGTCGATTCTTTGGATACAGCTCTGAGCTACGGCCTGCTTAGTTGATTCGTGACTGGCAAACCACGTAAGCCCTGCTCCGGCGGCTGCGACCAAACCCGTGATAACTGCCGCATATATAACTTCAAAGGCTCGGATTTTTTCATTAGCGGCGTTGCTTGCATTGATACGAAATACACGTCTCATTTTTTTTCCCATTGCTAAAAAGGTCTGCTCTCTAAGGCAGCACATACAGCCTAACGGCCAGTTTTCAAATTCCCACCGCCTCGGCGGTTTTTTTACGCCTGCAAAGCGGGCGACACATACCCAAGGGGTGCATCAACGTGGCAGAAGAAAACGAAATCGACCTGGACAATCCCGCAATCAAGGCTGCTATCGCGACTGCCGTTGAAGCCTCCGTTTCGGGTTTGAAAACCAAGAACACGGAGCTGCTGGGCAAACTGAAAGACACCACCGGCAAGCTGACCCAGTTCGAAACGCAGTTCGAGGGTATCGACATCGACGCCGTAAAAGGTTTGCTCAGCCGGGCCGGCCAAGACGAGGAAACCAAGCTGCTGACTGAGGGCAAGGTGGACGAGGTGTTCAATCGTCGCACCGAGCGCTTGCGCGCCGACAACGATAAGCAGTTGAAGGCGCTCACCGCGCGAGCCGAAAAGGCCGAAGCATTCGCCGCCAAGTTCCAGGGCAAAGTCCTGGGCGATTCGGTACGCGGTGCGGCACTCAAAGCCGGTGCACTGCCGGAAGCAACCGACGACATCATCCTGCGCGCCAAAGGCGTGTTCTCGCTGAACGAAGAGGGTGAAGCGGTCGCCGTTGATGAATCCGGTCAGGTCATCCTCGGTAAAGACGGCAAGACCCCTCTGACTCCGCTCGAATGGGCGGAATCCCTGCGCGCAAGCGCACCTCATCTGTGGCCAAGGGCTTCAGGAACACAAGCCCCGGGCGGGGGTGGCGGCCAGGCTGCATTCAAGCGCTCCGAAATGACTGCCGAGCAAAAGCGCGACTACCAGCGCAAGCACGGCCAAACCGCATACCTGCAATTGCCCAAGTAAGGGGATTCACCCATGGCAACGACTGTGAACAGCGACCTGATCATCTACAACGATGAGGCGCAAACCGCATACCTGGAGCGTGTCCAGGACAACCTCGACGTATTCAACGCATCTTCCAACGGCGCGATCGTGCTCGACAACGAGCTGATCGAAGGCGACTTCCGCAAGCGTTCGTTCTACAAGATCGGCGGCTCGCTGGAGCATCGCGACGTCAACTCTACCGGCAAGGTGACCGCGAAGAAGATCGGCGCGGGCGAAGCCGTTGGCGTCAAGGCTCCATGGAAGTACGGCCCCTACCAGACCACCGAAGAAGCTTTCAAGCGCCGCGGCCGCCCGGTCGACGAGTTCTCTCAGATCATCGGTGCCGACGTTGCTGATGCCACTCTGGAAGGTTTCATCCAGTACGCCACTGCTGCTTTGCGCGCGTCGATCAGCTCCAACGCTGACATGGTGGTTTCGGCCAACATCGAGACCGACGGCAAGAAGACCCTGACCCGCGGTATGCGCAAGTTCGGCGACAAGTTCGGCCGCATCGCGCTGTGGGTCATGCACTCCAGCGCTTACTTCGACATCGTGGACGAGGCGATCGCGAACAAGGTCTACGAAGAGGCGGGTGTCGTCATCTACGGCGGCCTGCCAGGCACTCTCGGCAAGCCGGTGCTGGTCACCGACACCGCGCCCGCAGATGTGATCTTCGGCCTGCTGCCAAACGCTGTGGTGATCACTGAATCCCAGGCGCCCGGCTTCCGTTCGTACGCGGTGAACGACGAGGAGAACCTGGGTATCGGCTACCGCGCTGAAGGCACCGTCAACATCGATGTTCTCGGCTACAGCTGGAAGGAAGCCGCTGGTGGTGCGAACCCAACGCTTGCCGCCGTGGGTTCGGCTGCGAACTGGGTCAAGCATTCCAACAGCAACAAGGTGACTGCCGGCGTGCTGATCACTCTGACCACTACGCCACCAGCCGGCGGCTGATACTGGCCTGACAGCGGCCAGCAATGGCCGCTACGGAGACTTTTATGGAACTGGTTTACTCCACTCAAAACTCGGACTTCGATCCGGAAAAGCGGTACCGCAATCCGGCGCACTTTGATCGGCCTGAAGCGGGTGTGACACACGCAGTTGTGATTGGCGATTGGCCGAAGGTGGTCGACGCTTATGAGGCGCTTGGCGTTGAGGTCTCGGTGACGAAGCCTTTGATCAGCGACCCGGTTGATTTAGGTGGCGCTGCGGTCATTGCCAATCTTGAGCAGGACAACGCCACGCTGCGCGCCGAGCGCGACGGCATCCTGCGATTGATCGACGCCGCCGAGGGGCAATCGGAGCTGGAACATCCGGGCGCGGGAGAGCTGCCGATCCGTCTGTTCGGTGCGCTGAAAGCCATTCATGAGGGTTTCGAAACGCTTACGGGTGAACGTGACAACTTGGCGGGCGAGGTTGAATCCCTCCGCGCTGAAGTCGCCCGTCTCAAGGCTTCAGCGGAACCGGTCGATAATGCCGAGAAGATCGCGGTCCTCAAAGCCCAGCTCGACGCCGCTAAAGTGCCGTATCGGGCGAACGCTTCGGTAGAATCGCTGGAAAAGGCAGTTGCTGACCTGCAGCAGGCGTAACTATCCGGGTGCCCGTCAATGTGGCGCCCGATCCAGAACACCATAGCGAGCTGATTCATGACTCTCATCATCGAGGACGGTACCGGCAAGCCTGACGCCGAAAGCTACGCATCCGCTGAGGATCTGGCCATGTACGCCGTGAAGTTCGGCGTGACCATCCCGGCGGAAGTGCCAGCACAGGAAGCCCTGTTGCGCCGGGCCGCGCTGGCAATGGATGGCATGACGTGGAAAGGGCGGAAGTTTAACAGCGAGCAGTCTCTGTCCTGGCCGCGCCGCGGTGTCGAGCTTGATTACGAGATCAAGCCTGATAACTACCTGCCTGCGCGGATCCAGTACGGGCAAATGGCTTTGGCCGCTGAGATCCACACTGACGACGTCGACCCGATCGAGAAGCGCAAAGGCGCGGTAACTCTGGAACGAGTCGAAGGCGCGGTAACTCGCGAGTACGCAACGATCCCGAACACCAGCGGCCGACTGCTGCCGGCAGCGCCAGATCGCCCAAGCGCGACGCAGTTTGCGGATTATTTACAGCGCCGGGGAATGTTTGTTGTTCGTGCATGATCTAAAAAGATCATTAAAAATACTAAATGATACTTGCGTGCTACTTATTGGTGATGCATTATGCTTGCACAAACCAACGTGAGGTGTCACATGCTACCTAATCCTAAGCACAAAAATTTTCCAGAGGCTCTACGTAACGCTCGCAAGGCGGCTGGAATGACTCAAGCGGAGCTTTCTATCGCTGCTGATATTTCGAATGTGATGGCGGGCCGTTATGAGCGCGGCATGCACAGTCCAGAAATGAGCACTTGGGCGAAGCTGAACAAAGCGCTCTTCGCTGAGGTAAACGAAAGCGAGCTGGAGGCAATCATTCAAGACGACTTCACCGAAATTGCTTTGGGTGAAGCGTCTGTAGAGGAAATTATTGAAGAACTGAAGAAGCGTGGTTTCGCCAAGGTCACGCTCGCAAGCGAATAACGTTCCCAGTCATTCAAGCCCGCCTTGCGCGGGCTTTTTTATGAGGTGGTCATGACCTTCTACGACGAAATGGCCGTGATCGCTCTGGAGATGATCACAGAATTCGGCCAGCCCGTGACCATCATTAAGACGGAGCCGGGCGAGTACGACCCTGAGACCGGTGGCGACACGCCGGGCGCCACCATTGAACAGACCGCCCAAGGCATCCTGCTCGACTTTACCGGTCAGGAGTTCCAGAACAACAGCCTCATCAAGCAGGGCGACAAAAAACTGAAGATTGCCGCGCAGGGGCTTGAGTGGATTCCGGATCTGCTGAACAAGGTGATCATTCAGGGGCGCACCTGGTCAATTGTGCCGCCGTTGAAAGAGGTGAATCCCGCCGGTACGCCGATCCTTTACGAGCTGCAGGTGCGGGTATGAGCCGGGCTGGCGCCGGTCAATCCGGCAGCTTCGCGCTGAGTCTCGCCGAGTTTGCGGCCCAGACCCGCGAAGCCATCGACGCAAGTGTGCGCGAGATCATCATCGAGGTCGGCAGCAGCCTGATCCGCATGTCTCCCGTTGGCAACCCGGAAATATGGGCGCAAAACGCAGTGGCGACCGAGTACAACAAGGCTGTCGACGAACACAACACTGCGCTGCGCAGCGACCCTGCCAACCTGACCAAGGGTGGCAGGCTCAAGAAAGGCCGGAAGCTCAACGACGGCATGGACGTCAAGGCGCCAGAAGGCTACGTCGGCGGCCGGTTCCGTGCGAACTGGCACATCTCCCTCGGCGTAGTCGAGAACGTCACCTTTGACGAGGTGGACCCAAGCGGCGCCGAAACCACTGCCGCTCTGGTCGCCGCAATGAGCGACTTCACCGCCGGGCAGATCGCCTACATCATTAACAACTTGCCCTATGCGATTCCGCTGGAGTTCGGCCATTCGACCCAGGCCCCCGGCGGAATGGTTCGGGTAACCGTGGCTCGCTTCCAGCAGATCGTGTTGGAGGCCATCAGGAACAACCAGGTATGAGTCACGCCATCATCGCTTCAATGTACGAGGCAAAGCTGATCACTTGGAACAATGCCAGGCCGGACAAACTCAAGATCGTTTTCGAGAACATGGCCTACACCCCGGCGGCAGGCGAGACCTATCTGCGGGCGTTTACTATCCCGGGCGACACGGCGAGCAACACGCTCAGCGGCGATCACCGGCTGTATACCGGTGTGTTTCAGATCAGCATCGTTTCCCCGGCCGGCACCGGTAAGGCAAAAACCAACCCTATTGCCGCCGAGATCATCGCGTTATTTCCGCTTTATGTGCGCGACGTAAAAAATGGTTTCGAAGTTACGCCCATGACGCCTGTAGATGTCGGCCCAGGCATCACAGACGATTCAACCTACACCGTCCCGCTGTCGTTCACGTACCGGTCCGACACCACGCCATAACCCGCCCGTTGGGCAAATCCTGAACCCGCCTCTGCGCGGGTTTTGTCATTTCTGCAAAGAGGAAAACCCATGTCTGTTTACTTCCCCAACGGGGCGACGCTTTCAATTTCCAGCGGATTCGCCGCCGCAAAGCTGATTTCTGCGATCAGCAACGCGAATCCGGGTGTCGCTACCAGTGCCGCAAACGGCTTTGCCAATGGCGACATCCTTCTGATCACCTCCGGTTGGGAGGACATCAACGAGCGCGCAGGGCGTGTATCCAACGCGGCGGCAGGCGCATTCACTCTGGAGGGCATCGACACGTCCAACGTGGCTTTCTTTCCCGATGGCATCAGCGGCGGTACCGCCAAGAAAGTGACCGGCTGGGTAGCCGTCAACCAGGTGATCGGCAACTCCATGTCCGGCGGCGAGCAGCAATACTGGACTTACGCGCCGCTCGAAGCGCGGCGTGACAAGCAGATCCCTACCACCAAAAATGCGCAGGCGTTCGCTTTCCAGCTGGCTGACGATGACAGCCTGGCCTGGTATGAAGAATTGGATAAAGCCGATCGAGAGAAGGAGGTGCGCATCTTGCGTATGTCGCTGCCCAACGGCAAAACGATCTATTACGCCGGTTATGCATCCTTCAACAAAACTCCGACGCTGGTGCGCAACGAAGGTGCGGCCGTTTCCTTTGGCTTCACCATCAACGCCGAAATCACCGCGTATCGCGCGCCGGTTGCTGCTGGCGGCGGGGCCTGATCATGGCGAAATTCAAGATTGCGCAAGCGCCAACTTTTCCCGGCGCAGTGATGGTCCCGGTAGTTGGCCAGGACCCGGTGAAGGTGGAATTCATTTTCAAATATCGGGACCGCATCGAGTTGGCGGCGCTGTTTGATGGGTGGAACCAGCGACAAAAACAAAGCCTCGAGCAATTCGGCGACAAGCCTACGATGTCTCAAATCGTTGCGGTCGACACCGAAAATCAAGTGCAGCAGATCAAGGATCTGGTCGTTGGCTGGGAGTTCGACGACAAGTTCGACGATGAGGGCATCAAGGCGCTGGTGAACTCATGCCACGGCGCGACCGAGGCCGTGGTGGATGCTTACCAGGCTGCCTACGCCAAGGCCCGCACGGGAAACTGATTCGCGCCGCCCGCGCCATGTATGAGCCTCCTCCGAATGCGGAGCAACTTGCCGCGTTTGGGTTGGACGCTGAGGACCTCGAAGAGGAATTCGAAGTTTGGCCGTGCCTTTGGCCTGCTTTCCTCCTGTTTAACAGGATGTCCACTCAGTGGCGTGTCGGCGCCGGCGGCGCAATTGGTCTCGACTACAGCAGCATCCGCGACGTGGCCGGTTTCCTCGGCATCAAGAAAAAGAAACTCGCTGAAATCTTCCCAGACCTTCAGGTGCTGGAAGGCGAAGCCCTGCGCGTCATGGCAGAGGAAAGGGAAAACAGCCCGTAAACGCGGGCATCTATTCAAGGTGAGTCGATGAACATTGCAGAACTCGGCGTCAAGATCGACTCGGCCGACGCTATTCAGGCCAAAACCAGCCTGGATGAAATGGCGAAGGCCGGCGGCCGCGCAGAGCAGTCCGCCGTTTCGTTGATGAACGAAATGCAGGCGTTGGAGAAGTCGCTCTCTACCAACGCCAAAACCACGCAGGATCTCGCGAAGCAGCGGGAAGCGCTGGCGAAGCTGACCAAGACCGGGGCCTATGGCGAGGCTGAGGCCGCGAAGATATCGGCTCAGCTCGACAAGCAGCAGGTTGCGCTGGCGAAGTCGGCCATGGATGAGCAGAAGGCCCTGAACAGTCTGCTGGGTGCAATTGACCCGGCCCGCGCGGCGCTGGCGAAGCTGGATACTCAGGTAGAGCAACTGGGCAAGCACCTGGACGCCGGCCGCATCAGCCAGAATGAGTACAACGCCGCGCTGGGCAAGATCGATAAGGATTACGACAAGCTCAATAAAACCACCACCGGCTTCGAAAAGTTGCGCCTCGGCTCGCGTCAGGCGCAGGAAAATGTGGTTCAGCTGGGGAACGCGCTGTCGTCCGGCGACTGGGGAAGCGGTGTTCGTGCCGTTGGTCAGTTGGGCGCCGGAGCGGGTGAGGGCGCGGCGGGCCTGCTGGCGATTCTCGGCCCGCTGGCGCTGGCCACTGCCGCGGTGGGTGGGTTGGCATACGCTTTCTACAAGGGGAGCGAGGAGCAAGACAGTTACAACAAATCGCTGATCCTGACCGGCAATTACGCCGGTGTGAGTGCTGGACAGCTCGGCGATGTGGCGCGTCAGGTGAGCGCTGCTATCGGCACAACTGGGCAAGCCGCTGAGGTTCTCGCGCTGCTGGCCGGCAATGGAAAGATTGCTGGCGAAAGCTTTACGGGCATCACTCAAGCAGCGGTGTCGATGCAGGAAGCGACCGGCAAGGCCGTTAGCGAGACTGTCGCGGAGTTCGCCAAGCTCGCCGACGACCCGGTCAAGGCATCTGCTGCGCTGAATGAGCAGTACCACTATCTCACCGCGTCGGTTTACTCGCAGATCACCGCACTGGAGAAGCAGGGCGACCATGCCGGCGCCGTGAAGCTGGCTACTGAGTCGTTCGCCGATGCGATCAACGAGCGCACGCCGCGGATCCTCGAGAATCTGAGCTTTTGGGAGAGGGGATACAACGCAGTTGCTCGCGCTGCTGATGGATTGAAGAATATCGGGCGCAGCGATATCGGTGCTGATATCGAGCAAGCCCGCCGTGACTTGGCGGGCGCTCAGGCGGGCGACGTAGGCCTGTTCCAGAACAAGCAAGAGATGATCGATCTCTATCAAAATCGCCTCAACATGCTGGAGGATCAGCAGGCTGCAGAAGCCGATATTGCCAAGTGGCAAGGTGAGCAGGCAAAGGCCCAAGGTGATGCCGTCTCATCCATGGCGAAGGTCGACGCTCTCACCAAGTCGGCGTGGACGAATGAGCAGAAACGTAACGACGCGATCAAGGAGTACAAGCGGCAACTCGAAGACATCCGCGAGGTAGCGCCGAACGATCCTCGCCTGAATCAGGCGGCGATCGACAAGAACCTGGCAAACATCAACGACCAGTTCAAGGATTCAAAAACGGCCAGTTCACAGGTCGATCTGACCAGCTTCAACAACGCCAAAAACAACCTGGTAGCCATCAGCGCTGAATACAAAAACGCTCAGAAGGAACTGGACGCAGCGCAGAAGGCTGGACTTGTTTCTCAGGCCGACTACGCCCTGAAGCGTGAAGCGCTGATCGGCAACGAGCGCGACGAAGTGACCGCAGCTTATGAGGCGGAGATCTCCGCGCTGGAAGCCGCGAAAGCCAAAAAGACCACATCTGCCGCGCAAAGCATCCAGCTGGATCAGAAGATTGCCGATGCTCGCGCCGGCATGGTCAAGGCTCAAAAGGAAGCTGACAGCCAGCTCGAAGTGCTCGCTACCAGCGAAACCGGAAGGCTGGCGAAGCAGGAGCGAGCGATTTCCTCCTACGTTCAGGCCTTGAGCCAGCAGCAGAGAACACTGGAACTGGCAGGGCTGCGGGCGGTAGTTGGCGTTGGCCAGGGTGATCGACAGAACACCCTAAACGGCGAATTGAACAGCCAGCAAGACCGGTTTGCTCAGCAATCGCTGGAACTGGAAAACCAACGGTCTGACCCGTCCCGCAACATGTCGGAAGAGGAATTCGCTCGGAAGTCGCAGGCGCTCGCAGATGCAAACAAAGCCGCAACCGATCAGATCCGGCAAAACTACGCAGATGTCGAGAAAGCTCAAGGGGACTGGACCAAGGTCGCAACGTCGGCGTGGGCCAATTACCTGGACTCGGCGAGCAACATCGCCGGCCAGACGAAAACTCTGTTCGGTAACGCCTTCAGCTCGATGGAAGACGCAGTCGTCAACTTCGCCATGACCGGGAAGCTGTCGTTCGCTGACTTCACCAAGTCGATTCTGGCGGACATGGCGCGGATTGCAACCCGTCAGGCCAGTTCGGCGCTGCTGAGCAGTCTCGTTGGTGCGGCTACCAGCTACTTCACTGGCGGCGGGGGCGGCAATGGACTGGCATCTGGGTCAGCGGGTGCTACGTCATCGAATCTCGGAGCGTCCTCGGCGGGCTATTCCAGCAGCTACTTTCCGCAGGCGCTCGGCGGTGCCTGGTCGTCGGGCGTGCAAATGTTTGCCAACGGCGGCGCTTTCACCAACAACATCGTCAGCACGCCGACAGCTTTCGGGATGGCCGGCGGCAGGGCGGGCGTAATGGGGGAGGCAGGGCCGGAGGCGATCATGCCACTGACCCGCACCTCCAGCGGCAAGCTCGGCGTTCTTGCTGCTGGTGGCGGCTCTGGGACAACGATCAGCATAAGCGCGCCGGTCACGGTGGTAACTGAGGACCGTGGGTCTGAAGGCATGCAGATCGACCAGCAAGCGCTATCGAAAAACCTTCAATCGCAAATGCAGGCCGTGGCCGAGAAGGCTGTCGCTGACTCTTGGCGAGCGGGCGGCACCAGCTTTCGAAATGCTAATGGGAGGGCCTGATGGCCATCGAGAAATTCACTTGGCCAACCGAGCGCGGTGAGACACCCGAAATCACCTATCGGGTGCGCACCTCTAGTTTCGGCGGCGGCTACGCGCAGAACGTTGGCGACGGCCCGAACAACAAGGAGGACTCCTATCCAATCACCTGCTCCGGTCGAAAGGCCAAAGTGCAGGAGATCATGGGGTTCCTTGACCGGCACGCCGGCGCAAAGGCTTTTCTGTGGACAACGCCGCTCGGCGAGCTCGGGCTGTTCACCTGCAAAAATCCCGCTCCCACACCAATGGGCGGCGGGGTGTTCAAACTCACCGCAACGTTCGAGCGGGCATTCCATCCATAAGGGGCAACTATGCCGCTGATCAGTGACATCCAGGTGCTTGAGCCTGGCAGCGAAGTGCTGCTCTTTGAATTGGACGGCACGGAATACGGCGCGGACGTGCTGCGCTTCCACGGGCACGCGATACCGCACACGCCAGCCGAGCTCATTGCCGCTGGCGCCAATGCCGACCAGCTGCCGGCTAAGGCGATCTACTGGCAAGGTAACGAATACAGCGCTTGGCCGATGCAGATCGACGGCATCGAGGCAAACGGCGACGGCACGGCGGTCCGGCCGACATTATCGGTTGGCAACGTCAACGGGCGCATCACTGCGCTCTGTCTGGCTTTCGAGGATCTGCTCGAGTTCAAGCTGACGATGCGGCACACACTCGGCAGCTACCTCGACGCGGCGAACTTCCCCGCCGGCAACCCGACGGCCGACCCAACCCAAGAGACGATCGAGGTCTGGTACATCGACCAGAAGACGAACGAGGACGGGGAGACGGTCAGTTGGGAGTTGGCGAGCCCGGGCGACGTGGGCAATGAGTCGATCGGACGGCAAGCCACAACCCTTTGCCACTGGTGTCTCACCGGCGGGTATCGCGGGCCGAACTGCGGTTACACCGGCCCGTACGTCACGAAGGACGGCGTCATCACCGACAATCCCGAACTCGACCAATGCGACGCCACGCTGGGCAAGGGCTGCTTCCCGCGCTTCGGCGAAGGCAACCCGCTGCCATTCGGTGGCTTCCCGGCCGTATCCCTGATCGCACGGAGCTGACATGCGAAAGCACATCTTGAACGCGATCCAGGCGCACGCGGCGGTCGAGTACCCGAAAGAGTGCTGCGGGCTGCTGCTGGCGATCGGGCGCAAGCAGCAATACTTCCCCTGCATCAACGTTTCGACGGAGCCGAACGAAGAGTTCCGAATCGACCCCGAGCAGTACGCCGCGGCCGAAGACGAAGGCGAAGTCATCGGCATAATTCATTCGCATCCGGACGCCACCAGCAGGCCGTCACCGCGCGACCTCGCCATGTGCGAAGCGACGGCGATGCCCTGGCACATTCTGAGCTGGCCGGAAGGCGACCTGCGCACCATTGTTCCCACCGGTGAAGTGCCGCTGCTGAAACGGCCATTTGTGCACGGGGCGTGGGACTGCTGGCAGGTGTGCGCCGATTGGTACAAGCGCGAGTGGGGGCTTGAATTCGAAGCGTTCAAGCGCACGGATGGCTGGTGGGAGAGCAAGGAAAACACCAGCCTGTACGAAGCAAACTACGAGGCCGCCGGCTTCTACCGAGTCGACCAGCTGCAGCGCGGAGACATGATCGTGATGGAAGTTGGGCGCACGGTTTATCCGAATCACGCCGGGATCTTCCTTGGCGCTGATCCTGCACTGCCAGGTGAGGATGCTGCGACGTTCGGGCCCGGCCCGTTCCTGCTGCACCACCTATACGGCCGGCCATCGGAGGTCATTGTTTTCGGTGGGCCGTGGCTCGACCGCACGCGCCTGATTCTGAGGCACCACAGCCTAAGGTGATTTTGTCACTGACGGCCATCTACAGCACAGTCATAGTCGAGGATTGCTCATCGGCATTGCCCTTGAAATCCTACGCATCCCCCCTCATGTAGCAAACGCAATGGGATGAGCTTGTTGCATAGGCCAAGGACATAAGCATGACCAAATACTGCGTAACGGCAGCTAACCGTAATAGCACCAAGGATGACCGCGTCTCTGAGTTCAAGCTTTGGGAATACAAGCAGAACGATAAAAAAGAATGGCAGTGGTTTCCGCTCGGAAAAAAAAACGCTTAACTACGTGGCCGCGTTGCTCGCTGCTGGTCACGAAGTTGTCTCAGGGAAGGAGCTTAAGGAAAATGGAGTAGTAACGAGACTCGCTCTTGGTGCCGCTATAGAGATTGAGCTTCGCATCGCCAAGAATGACGATAAGTTTAAGATTACAGACCTACCCGAGTTTTGATGATCCACTCCATAAATAAGCGCCCGAATGGGTGCTTGTTTATGGAGACCTTCTCGAAAGACTAACAATTGATCCCGATTTATTAGCTTGAACTGTAGATGCTACAGTCTTGCCAAACCAACGAGGGAACGATATGCGGATTTTGATAGCGGCGGTAACGATGGCAATGCTGGCGGGGTGTGCGACTTCGCCAACGCCTTCCAGTGAAGCCAAGCAGGCGCCGACGAGTCAGCTGTCGGCCTACCAGGCCAGGCCATCAGGGGCATACGGGACACTGCAAGTTATCCGTGACTCTGGGCAGACCGGAAGCCTTTGCTCAGTGGCGGTTTTTATCGATGGCAAACAAGCCGCCAAGCTCAAGCCAGGCCAGAAGGCATCATTCTATCTGCCGCCTGATTCGGTTTCAGTGGGCGCGGCTTACACCGGCTCTGGCATTTGCTCCATGGGGGCTGCGCGAGTCGAGCGGGAAGCGATCGTGAAAGGCGGCGCGATCAAGAAATATCGAATTTTCACCGGGGGCGATGGGCAGATCGACGTACTGCCCACGACCCTTTGAACAGACCGCCTCCGGCGGTTTTTTATTGCCTGGAGAATGGCATGTGCTCAGCAATCACCTACACACCGATGACGAAAGTGATGCTGTCCGGTTCGCTCGCGAAAAAGTTTTTTCGAAGCAAGCAATTCCTCCTCGACGGCGGGTCGGCCGTGGAGGTTTTTCGTGCGCTCAATGCGACGATTGATGGCTTTGCCGAGGAAATTAAGCGGCTGGAGCGCCTTGGCCTGAAGTTCGCGATTTTCCGGAACCGCGCGAACATAGGGATGGTCGGATTCGATCTCGGCGGCACACGGGAAATCCGCATTGTTCCGGTGATTGGTGGCAGCAAGCGCGCCGGCGGCCTACAGACAATCATCGGCACGGTGATGATCGCCGCAGCCTATGTGCTGTCTTTCACTCCGTTTGCAGCCGCATCACCTTTTTTGTATGCGGCCGGTGCGTCGATGGCGATTGGCGGAGTCATTCAGATGCTAAGCCCTCAAGCCTCCGGCCTGAAGCAAAGCGCATCCCCCGAGAACTCTCCGTCCTACGCCTTCGGCAGCGCCAAGAACACCACGGCCAGCGGCAACCCAGTACCGATCTGCATCGGAGAGCGCCGGTGGGGCGGGATGATCATCTCGGCCTCGATCCTGGCGGAGGACAAAGTGTAAAAAGTTTATGGCTGGGGGGAGGCGGAAAGCCGCGGTTGCTTCTTAAAGTTTGACGTCCGAATGTATCTAGCAAGCATCCATAGTCCGCTACCAACAGCGGCAAACACTAGAGCGAAAATCAATTCGGCCAATCCCTGACCAATCTGTTGGGGCGTTACATATCTGGAGAGCATTTTTACCGAAGAGGTGATGATTGTGTATGCAGTGAAAATCCACAACACGGCTGAAATTGCGTACACCGGAAGCGAAAGGGTTGTTCGTAGCCAAGTTGGAGCTTTTCTCATCAGCACTTATTTCCTTGATGACTGAGTCGAGCGCCTCATCGTAGGAGGGCGCAGCATGCGAATTCTATCATCACGACTTTTTACAGAAATGCCATTAGGCCGCCCAATAGGCGGTTTTTTTATGCCTGGAGGAAAGCATGGGCGCAGCAGCACAGATCGATATCCACGGCGAGAAGGGCGGCAGCAGCAAGCCGAAGTCGCCGACCGAAGCCAGCGACAGCCTGCGCTCGACCAACCTGGCCAAGCTGCTGATTGCCGTGGGCGAGGGTGAATTCGACAGCGTCCCGACCGATTACGACATCTACCTGGACAACACGCCGATCCGCGATGCCAGCGGCAACTACAACTTCCCGAACGTGAAGTGGGACTGGCGCCCGGGGTCGGTGGATCAGACGTACATTCCCGGCATTCCGTCCGTGGAGAACGAGACGTCACTGAACATTGAACTGCGCAGCGATTCGCCGTGGGTGCGCTCGATCACCAATACCCAGCTTTCCGCCGTGCGCATTCGGTTGGCCTGGCTGGCGCTGCAACGCTCCGATGACCAGGGCAACGTCGGCGGGTACCGAATTGAGTACGCAATCGATGTGGCCACCGATGGTGGCGCCTATCAGCAGGTGCTGGTGGACGCAGTCGACGGCAAGACCACCACGCGCTACGAGCGCTCCCGCCGCATCGATCTGCCCGACGCCACCACTGGCTGGCAGATCCGCGTGCGCCGTCTGACGCCGAACCAGAACACCAACAAGATCGCCGACACCATGCTCGTGGCCGGCTATACCGAAGTCATCGACGCCAAGCTGCGCTACCCGAACACCGCGCTGCTCTACATCGAATTCGACGCCGAGCAGTTCACCAACATCCCGGCTGTAACCGTGAAGTGCAAGGCCCGCCGCTGGATGGTGCCGAGCAATTACGACCCGATCCTGCGCACCTATACAGGGACGTGGGACGGCTCGATGAAGTCGGCCTGGACCAATAACCCGGCGTGGATCACCTACGGCATCTGCACCGAAGACCGCTTCGGCCTGGGCAAGCGCATCAAGCCGTTCATGGTCGACAAGTGGGAGCTGTACCGCATTGCCCAGTATTGCGATCAGCTGGTGCCGAACGGACTGGGGGGCCAGGAACCGCGCTTCCTTTGCGACATGAACCTGCAGGGCAAGGCTGACGCCTGGTCGCTGCTGCGCGATATCTCGGCGATTTACCGGGGCATGACGTACTGGGCTCAGGGCCAGCTGGTGATGCAGGCGGACATGCCGCGTGCGCAGGACTTCGACTACGTCTTCACCCGGTCCAACGTGATCGACGGCAAGTTCTCCTATGGCAGCGCCTCGGCGAAGACCCGTTACACCCGGGCGCTGGTGAGCTACGACAACCCGGCGAACAACTACGACACCGATGTCATTCCCTTCGCTGACCTAGATCTTCAACGCCGCTACGGCGACCGGCCGACCGAGCTGAGCGCCATTGGCTGCACCCGCGCATCCGAGGCCCAGCGCCGGGGAAAGTGGGCGATCCTCAGCAACAACCAAGACCGCACCGTTTCGTTCAAGACAGGCATGGAAGGGGTGATCCCGCTGCCCGGGCACATCATCCCAGTGGCGGATTCGCTGCTGGCTGGTCGCGAAGTGGGCGGCCGGATCTCGGCTGTGGCGGGGCGGGTGATCACGCTCGATCGCGATACCCAGGCCAAGGCCGGTGATCGACTGATCATCAACCTGCCGGGCGGCCGCGCCGAAGGTCGGACAGTGCAGAGCGTCAACGGCCGCGCCGTGACTGTCACGGTTGCCTACAGCGAACCGCCGGTGGTGCAGTTGCAATGGGCGCTCGATGCCGATGATCTGGCGATCCCGCTGTATCGCGTGCTGCGCACCAAGCGCACCACCGAGGGCGATTACGAAATCAGCGCGCTCCAGTTCGAGCCGAGCAAGTTCGCTTTCATCGACACCGGTGCGCGCCTGGAAGAACGCCCGATCAGCGTGATCCCGATCACCGTCGTCCCGGCGCCGGCGAGCGTTACGCTTTCGTCGACCTCATCGGTTGTCCAGGGGTTGGCCGTGGCCACCATGACGATCACTTGGCCGGCCGTGGATGGCGCGAACGGCTACGACGTCGAATGGCGCAAGGACAGCGGCAACTGGATCAAGCTCCAGCGCACCGGCATGACCAACGTCGACGTTGTCGGCATCTACGCCGGCGCTTATGTGGCCCGGGTGCGAGCGGTTAGCGCGTTCGACATCACGTCGACGTGGCGCAACTCGATCCTGACCAACCTCAGCGGAAAGCAGGGGCTTCCGCCGGCGCTGGCGTTCCTTACCGCAACACCGTTGCTGTTCGGCATCTATCTCAAGTGGGGCTTCCCTGCTGGCGCCGAGGACAGCCAGCGCACGGAGATCTGGTACGGGCCGACGACCGATCTTGAGGCCGCGACCAAGCTGACAGACCTGGCCTATCCGCAGAGCGATTTCTCCATGCTCGGCCTGCGCGCCGGCGTGACCTTCTACTTCTGGGGGCGAATCGTCGACAAGATCGGCAACATCGGGCCGTGGTATCCGATCGGACTTGGCGTACAGGGGCAATCCAGTTCTGAATCCAGTCCGATATTGGAGATGATCAAGGGAGAAATCGGCCGCACGGAATTGGGTCAGGACATCGTCGATGAGATCGACAAAATCCCGGGCTTGCAGGCGCAGATTGATGCGCTCGATGGGCTCAAAGGCTACAACCCAGACGACACCTACGAAGAGTACGACTTGGTGGTGCAGGGCAAGCGGATCTACCAGGCCACCGGCCCTGTCCCGCGCAACATGCCGCCGCCGAACCCGCTGTACTGGCTCGACGTTGGGCAGACCGTTGAAAGTGCAAACGGCCTGGCCCAGCAGGTGGCAACCAACACCGCCGAGATAATCGAACTCGACGGAGAGGTCACAGCTCAAGCCACTGCCTTCGAAGCCCTTCGCGCCTCTTATCGAGACGATGACGGCGCTGGAGATCTGGCGGACGCAATCAAGAGCCACACCAGTACCGCGGCGATTGCCTCCGAATCCAAGGTACGTGCCTCCGAGAACGAGGCAATGGCAAGGCGCGTAACGACCTTCGACGCAAAAATCGGAGAGAACACGGCGAACATCACCGAGCTGGAGGAGGTGGTAGCCACGAACGAATCGGCGACCGCGACGAAGATCGATCAATTGAATGTTTCTGTCGGGCAAAACTCGGCTGCCATTCAGCAGACCTCGAACGCCTACGCGGACACGGCGGGCAAGCTGAACACGATGTGGTCGGTGAAGATGCAGGTCACAGCGAATGGGCAGTACGTCGCGGCGGGTATTGGGCTTGGCATCGAGAATACCGGGGCAGGATTGCAGAGCCAGTTCCTGGTCAGCGCTGACAGGTTTGCCATCGTCAATACCATTGCCGGCGGCGCCATTGCGGTGCCGTTCGCAGTGCAGGGCGGCCAGGTGTTCATGAACTCGGCGTTCATCCAAGACGGAACGATCACCAACGCGAAGATCGGCAGCTACATCAGCTCCACTAACTACATCGCCGGCCAGCAAGGCTGGCTCCTGAACAAAGACGGCACGCTTGAAATAAACGGCATCGTCCCAGGGCAAGGGCGTCTGGTGATCAATTCACTGAACGTTTCGGTCTACGACGCCAACAACGTGTTGCGTGTTCGTCTCGGCTATCTGGGGTAATCAATGGCGCTATTTGGACTGCGTGTCTTTAACGAGAGCGGTCAGCTCGCTATGGACACCAACAGCTTCACCTATCAGGTGCTCTGGCAGGGGGTGATTGACTTCAGCGGGACCGTACCCAGCTACACAATCGCGATTCCCGGTTTCAATCCTGCCAATTGCGTGTTCATGATCATCCCGACGAGAGCACAGGACGTGCAATCGTCAGAAGCGGACGGTTCTGGAAATCAGAAGTCCTACCCCTATGTGACCACGTCGGCAGGTCAGGTCGTTGTTCTGCCTAAAAACCCTTCCGCCGGCGCGTCCACGATTCAATCAAGGGTCGTCGCCAAAGGCTACGCAATCAGGTATTCGACATGAGCTACGGCTTTCAGAGCATCAACGACAATTCGTTTGTCCAGATTGACTCGGAGGCCCCAAGGCTGTGCGTCCTCACCAGAGGCACGTATTCAGGGGTGGCAAGCGCGTCCGGCGTATTTGCTAGGGCAGTCACCAGCGTGGACCCGCCTATGGTCTTCATTCGACCTGATCAGGGAGGAGCGATTCAGGTTCCGATTTCCGTTTGGTTCACCGGCGGACCGGGTAACTGGACCGGGTTCTCCATGAACGCTTCGAGGGTCAACGAAACGCTGAGCGGTCAATATTTCGTTGCCGCCTGGGCTTCGATGGGCACAGCTGCGTATGGGATGCGACTGTGGGACGGCGCAGGAACGCTCGTTTACGACAGCGGAGCGCCGGCTGTGGTCGTGACGTTTGCCGCTGGCAATTGGACCTACCTCGGCACTGAGCAATTGAGCGTTGGGCGCAGATACCTGTGGGGGATCAGCAAGAGCCTTGGCGCAGGGGAATTCGTTTCGCTCAACCCGTTCACGATGAACTGCCACAACGACGGCTCCGGCGGCGGATGCGCTCTCGGGGTCGACTACGCAAACAACCGCATCATGATGTATAGCCTCGCGTTCACCGCTTGGACCGATCAGGGCCACCGCCCCTTTCTCTGCGCCAAATTGCTGGCCTGAGTCTTTCATTTCTGGAGATACACAATGCCCTGGTACAAGACGGGAACGGTCTCTGTTACCCAAAATTCCAACGCGGTGATCGGCACGGGTACTGCTTTTATCGCCAACAGCCGGGTCGGCGACGGCTTTCGCGGCCCGGACGGCCGTTGGTACGAGGTGACGAACATCGCCAGCAATACCGCTTTGTCGATCTCGCCGAACTACGAAGGCCCGACAGCGGCTGGCGGCTTCTACGCGATCATGCCGGTGCAGGGTTATCAGAAAGACCTGTCCGACCAGGTGCGCGAGATACTCAATGATTACGGCGAGAAGCTGGCGGCGCTCGGGACCACTGGTAATTACGATATTTTGCCGCCAAGCAAGGGTGGCACGGGGATCACCGATCTTTCCGTTTTCATTGAAGGGTTGTTGAATGATGCGGACCCACCAGCGGCACGCGCCACGCTTGAGGCGGCCAAGTCAGGTGTAAACAACGACATCACTTCAATCACCGGATTGACCACCGCGCTGGCAGCCAATCAGGGAGGCACCGGTAAGAAAACTCCAGTGCGCGAAACTGGTGTGGGCTACATCGACGGATTGATCATTCAGTGGGGCGGCGCGAAGGCACTGACCGTGACGGCCGGAGCTGCGCATATTGAATCGAGCGGACTCGTTAGGTTTGCGGATCTTCCAATTTCCTTGGCAGGGCTGAGCATTGCCGCTTCTACGTGGTATCACGTTTACCTTTATGACAATGCAGGAAGCGCGGCTGTGGAAGCAGTCACCACAGCCCCCGCAGCACCGTACGCTGGTAAGGCCCGTTCCAAGACTGGAGACACCAGTCGGCGCTACATTGGATCGGTCAAATCAGACTCAAGCGGAAACCTGTATCCGGTGCGTTTTTTTCCGGGCGGTAAAGTTCAGTATTTGACCTCTGTCAACGTGGCGCCATTTGTCTTGATCGCAAGCAATGTCGGGAATTCATCAACTAACGTGTCAGCGAGCGCGATTGCTCCGGTCACAGCATATTCGGTTGAAGGCTCCTTTATCAGTACGCCCGTTGGGGCAACACTATTTATCGGTAGCCCAGACATCGGGCTGGTCACTACACAGAATTATCTTCAGGTGTATATCTCGCCGTTTTATGCACCGCTGTCGATTTATCTGAATTCGACTCAGCAATTCAACATCGCGTACGACATTACCCCTTCAGGCGCCACGATTTATCGGTGTGGCACCTACTTCTACGAGCGCTAGGAGAAATGGTTATGGGATATGCGATCAAGGAAAACGGCACCTTTCGAGCTGTAACCATTGATATGGAGCTGCTGGAAGGGGAGGAATATTTTGAAGATGTTCCCCAGTGGGCTTACGACAAAATGGAGGCAGAGCAGGCGCTCGCTGACAAGAAGGCAGCTGAGGACTCCTGGAGAGTGCGTGAGGTAGCGTTCATTACGGACCAACTGATCGGTATCGAGGACGGTGACCCGAGCGCTCTGCCTGGTACCGAGGCGGAGTGGCGAGCGTATCGCACCGAAGTGCGCGCATGGAAAGACGGGCATTCTGAATTCCCTGATGATCAACATCGCCCCATCCGCCCGAGTTGATAGACCCGAAATTACCAGCCCGCCATCGAGCGGGTATTTTTTTGCCTGGAGAAAAGTGATGCCTGTAACCGATAAAGATCGAGACATTCTCGCCCGAACGATTTGGGGTGAGGCACGCGGAGAAGGTACGGCCGGCCAGATCGCCGTGGCCTGGACGATCCGCAACCACGTGTTTGATGGAAAGGAGAAGTCATGGTGGGGGGAGGGCTATGCCGGCGTGTGCCAAAAGCCGTGGCAGTTCAGTTGCTGGAACAAGACCGACCTGAACTATCAGTTCCTGATCGGCTTGAAACAGATTCCGTTCCGCGAGCTGACGCAGTGCCGAATTGCTGCCGACCAGGTAATAGATGGAAAGGTGCTAGATCCCACCGGCGGCGCCACGCACTATTACGCCACCAGCATCAAGGCGCCAGCCTGGGCGGCGAAAGCCAAGCAGACACTGAAGCTGGGTCACCACGTTTTCTACAAGGATGTGTCGTGATTGCCGTACCATGGAGAACGGTTAGAGCGTGCCGCCATAGACAAGCTATGTCGAGGTACCTAGCGAATCTTCTGTGTGTTTGATAAAGAGGCAATCCACAAAAATGTCTCGCTGGTTGCTGTGTACATGCACAGCTTTGAAGATGAGCAGTATAGGCGGGAGGCGGATTTGTAAGATTTATCGATTCACGCTTGGACCTTGTGAGCGCTGGGCGGATTGCTATTTGACTGATTAATCTAAGAAAAAGTCTATGGACAAGCGACTGCCAGTCGCTTATTACTATGTGCCATTTGAGCCTCTGCCGTATTGCTGGTGACGTTATGGAAGACGTAGCGGACATTTTGAGCTAGTCAGTCAATCCTCTCTGATCGAATCCTTCAATTTTTATTCGCTTGATCATTCCAGCCCGCGATTTTACGGGTGTTTGGGATCCGCGACGGCACTACTCTCGACTCCATTTACCTGCAATTCGGCTGCTTCAATTTGCACCGAACAATAGACCTGAGCGACCGTGCATGAACGCGACAATAACCGCTGTTATCCCGCTGATGGGGGACTACCGTCAGGTACAACCTCTCATCGTCAGCCTTGTGAGTGCTATGGCCGGTGATTGGCCGATCAACGATACGGTTATCGATTTGCTTTTCGTCGGTGATGGCCATCATTGGGCCCAGGTCGCCGACATTGCGGGTTTACGTAAGGATCATCATGTTCGCTTTGTCTCGGTAGCACAGAGTTCAATGCCGGCCTGTCTGTTCAATGCGGGCGCGGAACTAGCAAAGGGTGAATACCTAGCATTTCTTTGGCCCGGCGTCGAAGCAGGGCAATGGCTGGCTTCAATAAGCGAGCTTGTTGGTCATATTGAACCCGGTGATCTCCTTCTCGCGGGTGAAGTAGATGAGTCGTCCATGCGTCCAGGCATTCCCGGCTCTTGGCTATGTAACCCCACAGCGGGCATGCCGAACAGTTATCCAACAGGTTGGTTGGAGCTTAGCGACTATCTGCCAATGGCCAATTGCCTTGTGGAAAGAGCGTCTTTTCTAAAAGCAGGTGGGTTTTCTAGCTCTATTCTGCTACAGCGTGGATTCTGGTGGGACTTCACGCTTCGTTACGGCCGTGCTGGACGCATTCGCGCAGTTGAAGGGGTACCGTGCGCCTCATCCGTATGGTCCTGGCACGAATATCCGCTATCGCATGAAGTCATGCTTTCTGGAGACTTGGTTGCCCGTCGCGTGATGCGTGCAACGTTGGCGGAAAATGTTCTACCAAGCGATAAAGTCGATTTCGACGACGCACTGACGTTTTCGCGCAGCTTGAACTCGAGAACAAGAGAATGGCTTCACAAGCAAATCAGTTTTTTTTCTTCAACGGCAGTTAACGATTTTTTCAGCAAACAAGAAAAGCTTCCGCCCCAAACGGCGCCTGAGCCTCTTCGAATTACCGTACTGGGCGGCCCTGGCGAACCGGCCCACAACCAACTGTGCTTCTTCAATTATTTCGCTTTGCTTGAGAGGAATCATAAACTGACGTGGCGTACGGTGCTCGACACCGCAGCGCATACGACAGATCTGGTAAATAGCGACATTGTCATTTTCAGTCGGGTCAAGTCGGAAGAAGGCTGTCGTTTGATGGACTTTTGCGTCTCTACCGGTATCCCGACAATTTACATGCTCGATGACAACTGGTTCACCGTTGGAAAAGACTGGCCCGTTTACGCCGAGCTTTTCAGCGAGAGCTCTACGATTGTAAAATCATTTAAATATTGTCTCGAAAGGGCAGACTTCGCGCTCACCTATAATCAGTATCTCAACGATGATATGCGTCCGCATTCACGCATGGTGGTGCAGCTCCCTACAAATATCGAGCTGTCTGAGTTCAATCCCCGACCGAAGCTCGTAGGGCGTAGGAAGATCGTCGGGTATGTTGGCTCGCCGCGCCCTGATGATGTAGCTTTCCGTGCGCTCGTAAACGTAGCGCTCCGACGCGAAGATTTCGATGTCATGTACATGGGAGCTGACCTGCCTGATTGTTTCGCCAACATTCCCGCTAATCGCCTTAGACGGGAGCCCTACGTATTCGGGTATCGCCGCTATGCCGCCATCCTTAGTGGCTATGCACCAGATGTGCTACTGGCGCCGCTGGGTACAACTCGTTTTGACGCATCGAAGTGTCCCAACAAGTTTTTAGAGATAAGCGCGGTTGGCGCGGCTGGCATTTTTAGCAATGTAGAACCATACCTCTCAGTCGTTGAGAATGGGAAGACGGGGCTATTCGCTGATTCCAACCAGACCTCATGGGAAAACGCGATCGAGCGTTTGTTGGACGACGACGCTCTGCGCACTGATATTCAGGGACGCGCGCACAGGAAAGTGCGTGAGACGTTTTCGACGGAAAATGTATTACCGCATTTCGAAATGCTGTTGCAGCAAGCTCGCCGGATTAAGAGTGAAAGCCTCTCCTTAGAGCGACAACGCGTGGCGTTCGTATCACACTCGCCGTATCAGGCTGGAGCGGAGCGAGCGCTAGTCAACTTCGTTTCTAATCACAGCGCATCAATCGATCCAATCGTATTGTTCCCGCTTAGTGATGGGCCGATGCATGACATAGTTCTGGCGAGTGGTTTGCCTGTTATTAAGGTGGACTACGATTTCGCAGTTCCGAGAGTCGGAGATCATTGGCATATTCAGCTTGAATCTGCTCGATACCACGACTGTGTGGGACGATTCGGGCGTGTGTTCAGGGAACTTGAGCTTGACGGCGTTGTGGTTAACACCAACGTGTTGCAAAGCGCCGTTTTCGCGGCTGCCGTCAATTTGATCCCGGTAGTACTCCACTCTCATGGAGTTATCAGTTCGCGTTTAGATACGTTGCTGTGCGCAAAGCGATGGCCACACGATGATGCTGAACAGTTGGACATTGCGAGTGGAGTAATATGTCCCTCCCAACTGGTCGCCGATGCGTATGTCGACCTGTATCTAACACCTCGCGAAAAATTTCACGTGGTGCCCAATGGCACCGATTGTCGAGCATGGGAGCCATTGTCAACCGACCTTCAACCGCAGCGGTTCTCAATGTTGTGTACGCTCGAACCGAATAAAAACGTACCAATGTTTTTAGAGGCGGCTCAGCAGCTCAAGAACTCCGTATCGAAGCCAGTTGAGTTTCATATCTACGGTGCTGGAAGCGGCGAGTATGTTGAATATTTAAACGAATTGGTCAATGAGAAATCGCTGCAGAATGATGTGTTCTTTCATTCAAAAACTGCGGATGTAAACGAAGTTTACGATAGATCGCGTGCGATCGTTGTTACGAGCCAACTAGAGTCGTTCTCGTTCGTTACAATTGAAGCAATGAGTCGCGGTCGCCCGGTTATTTCTACTCGATGTGGGGGGCCAGAAGCTATTATCGAAAATGGAAAAACGGGCTTTCTCATAGATAAAAATGACAGCGCTGCGCTGGCGCGCTCGATGAAATTACTCCATGAGGAAAACTCATTCGCTCTTCAGGTAGGTGCAAGCGCGCGTGCGGCCGTCGAGCAACGATTCGATATCATGGTGCTCGCCGACATCTATTGCGATGTTTTAACGAAGATCTTTCCAGAAGTAACGGCAACGCAGCTTCTTAATAAGCGTCATGCTGCATTGCATTTCATTGGCACACGACAGTCTATCGCCTGGCCAGATGTGACTCTATCCCTGAAAAACTATTCCGTCGCGATCGCTTCAGCGCTTGGGGTTCGTGGGTCGGGTTGGAATCACAAAGCGCTGTTTGATTACGCGGTTAGTTTGGAGATGCAGGCAGTCGAGCTCAAGGCAAAAGCCGGCAATTTGGAGACGCAAACAGTAGCCTTGGAGACGCAGGCCGTCAGACTAAAGCAAAGCATCGAACTTGAAAGAGTCGCGGCGGAAGTGCATCGCCAGCACGCGATTCATAATGCCAACGTCACTGCAACGGTTCTCAACGGGCTAACTGCCCAGATTCGTCGCCGCTTTTGGCTAGAAGATGATCTATGGGAACTGGTAGGGCATCCGTTCTCCACCATCAAGCGCTTTTGCAAAGAACGATATGCAAAAGGTGCTACGAAACTCGTGCTGTCGCGAGATCTGCGTCAAGTGCCGTTCATCGAGTACGAACTCACAGCGAGTCAGCCTTACCACTGTATCAGTGCATCTATCTATGTACCGGCAGCGAACGCGCAAGGGACGTTCGGCATTGAAATTGTCAATGCTGCCGGACAAATTGTTTACCATTACGCTATTCCTCTTTCTAGCACCGAAGCGGGGCGGCCAGTCGACTTCAATCTGGATAACCTACGATTGTCATACAGCGACGTTTGCAAGATGCGCTTGTTCACTCGTGGTGCTGAAGTGCCGGTATTTGCATATGAACTTGTCACGCGTCGGTTCGCGGGGATAAAAGCACCCGCAAGAACACCGTTTCTAGCGCTTATTTAGCCCAACGTTCCATCAAATAGGAGTGCGAGCTTGAACAATCTGAAGGGGATTTTTCGTGGCGAATTAATTGAGCAGTTTGGAGTATTAACTCCTGGATACGATAGCGGCTTCGTCGATTCGTATATGACGGAACAGTTCAAAAGCCGAGCGCAAGAGTATGTCAAAACGCATTACAACTCGGATCACTGCGATGGTATAATCGGGCAGGCTTTGCGGGTATTGGGAGTTGGCGCTCCACCAACGACTGGAGATTTCACTATCTTGGACGTTGGTTCCGGCGCCGGCGGATCGGTATTTACCCTCATAAAAATGTTTGGCCACCTGCCAAACGTGCGCATCATTTGCTCCGATCTTTCTATGGAAATGCTTGCGCTCTTGCGACAGGGAATGGTCGACCTTCAATTCAACTGCAAAATTGATGTGCTTCAGCTCAATGCCGAGCAACTTGATTTTCATGACGCATCCGTGGATCTGGTTGTTGGCTACGCAATTGCGCATCATCTATATAGACCGGATGAGATGTTTAGGCATGTCGCTCGCGTACTCAAGCCTGGCGGCAACGCGATCTTCATGGAACCCTTCGAAAATGGCAACGTGATTTTGTCGGCAGCGATGGGGATCATTCTAGCGGACGACCGTAAGCAGCAGATTGCCGAAAATGTCCAGGAATTCTTGCGAAACATCATTGCTGACAGAAAATCCCGAATCGGGAGAGACAAGACAGCTGAATGCTTTAAAAATCTCGACGATAAGTGGATGTTTACGCGTAATTATCTGCTCGAAAGTTTTCCTTCCGCCCAAGGTTCATTGCAGATTCGCTCCTTACATTCACCAACTAAGTTATTCGAGAATCAGATGGCTATGTTGCTGTCTCTGGGTTTATCTCTCGACAGCAGTGCGTTGCCGATATGGGCATGGAACATAATCCGCAACATAGACGATTCAATGTCCGATGATTGCAAGGAAGACGTACTAATCGAAGGTATGGTGCTGTTCACAAAGTTTTAATTGATGTCTCAAGGGGAGCGAAATTGGTAGCACTGTAGGCATGTCAGGACTGTGTGCCATACAACATTAATGACTTGCCGCCAAACTTGCGCAGGCGAAGGCTCCTGAGCCATCATTCCTTTTTTGATGATGGTGTTATGTACGTGGACAAGCGACTCGCCGGGCTTTCTTTCTGATGACCCTCGTTTGGATTACGACCGCCCTGTGACTGATGTATTGCATGTCGCACTGAATACAAAGGGTGAATGGTTGTGGAAGGCGTAGTGATGGGCGACAGAAGCAGCGAGAGGCCGATCGTCTCCTGGCGCAAATCGTCCGGACGGACTCGATGGTCATCGCGGTAAAGGCGGGGGCGCGTGCGGATGGTTTCGTGCTTGGACTGGAAACCAGCGGGGCCTTGCGCGCCGGTGATGCTGAAAAACTCTACATCATCTTTGAGGCCGCTCTGGTGGAGCGTCTGAAAACACTGGCGCGTAGTTAATCAGTGCCGTATTGATCCGGTCGCCAGTTCTTCGCACGATCTCTTAGCGTGGGCCCGCAGGCGCTATCTTTGTCACAAAACCTTTTCCGGTGCAGGTCGAACAATCTTCACGCGCACCAAAGTTATCGAGACAATCCGGGCAAATACAGAAAGCTGCCGATTCAATGTGAGGTCGCACTTTTTCAAAAGCGCGTAGATCCCGCTCCTCCTGAGCGACCTGTGCTGCATCTATAAGCGCCCGGTAAGCATCGGCATCAGATAGTGGTCGGTGGTTTACGCCGGCGATCATCCGCTCGGTCTCTACCAATTGATATCGGCGGCCACTCATTTCCAGCACTAGGCCTGAAATCCGCCCAATCTTCGAAGAAAGACCCAAAGTCAACCGCACACCATTCGCGTCAGAGTAGACCTTGCCGTCGTAGGCGAAGGAAGCGCCGCGCGGTTCATCACTTTCGAAGTTAAAGATTGACCGGCTGATAGTGCCCAGCAGATTCCCGTTGTCGATCTGAACGACGTTATAGGTCGAGGCACCACGGTAGTGCCCGGGCGAGTTCTGCAACTCCTCGACTGCGTGCCAGTATGCGGCGTCTGCCATCTCGTTCATGTCGAACTGCTCAAGCTGGTTGATCAGGCCCTCGTCGCGGAGCGTGGCTGCCATCTCATGGAGGGTTTCCCTTGCCCCTCCGGGTTCTGCATGCGGAAGTCCTGGTCATCGAGAGTTGCGCGCCATCGCTGGAGCCGTAGGGTTTTTGCCTGGTCGAAATTCATGCTGCTGGGTTCGCTGTACAAATGCTGTATGCATGTACAGTAATCGAGGCGAGACTGGTGGGCGAGGGGGAGGCGACGAGCTGTCAGTCGGGCGTCATTAAAACTGCCAAGGTCATCTTGATGAACTCTTCGTTCTTATCGATCGCCCAGAGCGCGCCGCGGACATTCTCGGCCACATCGGCCGATCCGCGCTGCTCGCCCCAGTTGGACAGCTCCATGATGGCGGCTTCTAAAGCGAGTTGATTTTCGTTGATCTTGAAGAGCAGGGAAGGGAGTAGGTCTGAGTTTGGCATTTTGGTTTCCTCCGTGGACGAAACCAGAGTGGCAGGGAGATTCAATGTCGGCAGAACGCCGGGGAAGGGCAAAGCACTGTAGGAAAATACAGCGCTAAGTTGTTGATTCTTATAGCGTGTAACGGCGATTTTTTACCAAGTAAATTTAGGGTGGTTTCCCTTTTATATCAGTAGCTTACGGTTATTTCGAGGTCACCTTGACATGGTGGGGGTCGTTGGTTCGAGTCCAATCGCGCCTACCAAACAAAATCCGCTCTGCTGGGCGGTCTAGAAGGGCTCACCGAAAGGTGGGCCCTTTTTTGTTGGCTGCGATTTGCGCAACGCCTGTTACCGGTCATTTCCGCTTCGCTCTGATCAGCTCTCCATTCATTACTGTTTGCGCAAAATGATCAAGCGCCATTTTGGTGCATTCTTCTTCCGTTTTGTTGTTGAAAACACCTGAATATCCAAAGGCTTACAGCTCTTTTTCTCCAACCGGTTATCGAAAAAGCCTTGTTGCATGTTGGGAATTTAAGTAACATCCGTTCCGCGTTCACCACCACGGTTTATGCATTTTTAAATCCCAAGCTTCCATCAGCTGCTTGGGATTTTTTTTGCCTGCGATTTGGCGTTTGAGCGCCTGTCCCTCCATCACCTCCAAGCGAGGCGCGGTTTTTTCGTCTACTACTGACTGGCCGATTTTCAACTCTTTATAAGGGAGTGCGTCGATGCTGAGTCAGTGGTTCCTTGCCGCTATTCATCTATTCGCGTTTGCCTTGGCTTTCTGGGCGGTACTGACGCGCGGCACAGCGTTCAGCCAGCTCTCGGCGGGCACGGGAGAGCTCAAGCGCGTGCTGCTCGCGGATAACCTCTGGGGGCTTTCAGCTTTGACGCTGCTTATTACCGGAGCGATGCGTGCGTTTGGTGGTTACGAGAAAGGCTCTGACTATTACCTCCATCAGCCGCTGTTTCATCTGAAGATGACGTTGTTAGTGCTGATCCTGCTGATAGAGCTTGCACCCATGATCACGCTGATCAAATGGCGCATCGCATCGTCGCGCGGGGTGGCGCTTGATAGCGGACGTGCGAAGTTGTACGCGCGAATCAGTCATGTTGAAGCGCTGCTGCTGATCCTGATGGTGGTCGCGGCGACAGGCATGGCGCGTGGCGTGATATTCGCTTAGAAGGCGAAATTCTCCGTGCTCTATCGGAAACGTCCGACAGCCAGCTCCAGGAGTGAAAGGTAATATCGGCGCAGGAGAGAAGGAGGGGGCAAGTGAAGAGCGTCAGCATGCTTCAGGCGCCGTGCCCAGCGGGGTGAAATGCGGATGGCTAAACGGCGCGTGAATCTTTAGCCAGTCTTGCGCGACGGCAATAGGACTGGCTGCGTAATGCTAAGTGGCTCAGGGCGTTTGCGGCTTGTCCGGAGCGGTCAGGCCGGCCTGGATGCGTTGGTAAATTTCTTCACGGTGCACTGCCACGTTTTTCGGAGCGTTGATACCGATGCGGACTTGTTGGCCGCTGACTCCGAGGATGGTGATCGTGATGTCATCACCAATGTTTATGCTTTCACCGACTTTGCGGGTGAGTATCAGCATGGTCTTCTCCTTGATTGCTTTGTAGGGCACCTGATTCAGACAGTGCAGAGGTCGGTGGTATCTATAGATTAGTGCGAAGTCTCACGGTTTGGGTGCCTCTTTCTGACGCGCAGAAGCGGCATTAATTCCCAGGGCGTAACTATACAGAGGCTGCAATCATCATTCTCGTTGTTTTGTGCCCATTTTGCGGGGCTCGCGAAGTATTTTTGAATGATAAGATCGCCGCTTTACGAATTCCGAGGGAAGCGTTGTGCGCAAATTGGTTTGGCTGGTAGCGGCACTGGCATTGGCAGGCTGCGGTGAAGGCAAGAATGTAGATGCGCCGAAGCCTGAGACGAAGGTCGCGGCAGCGCCGGCGGCCGCCGCGCCACAGTGGGATCTGGAAGTGCGTGGCGAGACTCCTCAGGCCGTCAGTGACCTGAGCGGCTGGTTGATCGAGCATGCTTTCGTTCCGACGGTCGTCAAGGACGGCAGCGGTAAAACACGAATTCTGATCGGTCCGTTCAATTCCCAGGCTGACGCCGAGGCGCGCAAGGTGCAGGTCGATGCAGCGCTGGTAAAAGCCAAGAAACAAAATATCGAATCGGTGGTGATCGAGCATCCGCTCACGCCATAAGCGAAGCGCCTTCAAAACACGCTGAACAGACATTAAAACGGCCTCGAGCATAACGCTCGAGGCCTTTTTATTTCCGCTGCAATCAGCCGCAGGCTTTCAGATTTACCGAGCCGACAAACTCGTTGCCACGCCCCATCACGCACGCCACGCTCTGGTTGCGCTGACGTTCCCAGTCCTGCACTGGATAGGTCTTGTCCCACGCTTCGTACAACTGCCGATCCTGCTTGGACAGACGCAGTCCGTATTGTTTGCTCATATAAAAATACGTGCGGGCGATCATGCCGCGAATCGAAGGGCGGGGCATGACCTTCTTGGCCTTGAAGTCGATCTGCGTCAGGCAGGAGCCATATTGGCCGGACTGCACCGGCAACCAGCCGTAGCTGAAGTTGCTGCGGTCACCGTTGACCTCGCCAATGCTCGGCACCAGATTGTGCAAGTCGGCTTCGGCCTTTTGATAAACAGGATCGTAACGCGTGCAATTCTTGCGTCCGCCTTGCTGCCAGCACTGTCGCTGATGTCCGATCTGCCAGGCCGGCACGATGTGCTCCCACTCGATTCTCGATGCACGCTTGGCGTTCTTGCGCGGCACATAGCCGCAAGCCTTCAGGTCGACCTTGTTGCCGGTGTACTTGCAGCCGCAGTAAAACTCGGTGGATTGCGGCGCATAAAGTTTCCACGCGGCTTTCTTGGCTTCGGAAAATGTACGTGGGGCGCCAGCCTGGGCACCCATGGCGAAAAACAACAACAGCAAAGCAACACAGCGGACACTCATTGAATCAATCTTCCTTCGGCACAACCCAAAAAATCTGCACGCCACCGTCATCGCGATAAGCGAGGGTAACGTTGTCGTTCTCGTCGATTTCCTCGAGCAAGCGCTCCCAGTCGTCCATCGGCTCATCCGGCAGACGGAAAATTAGTGCGGCTTTGGCTTTTTGTGCGGTGGGGGAATTGATGATTTTCTGAACGCGCATACCCATGCGTTCGTAAGCGTCAGGAGCAGCAGGAGAGGTGGCCACGAGGTTATCCTTATTAAGCTGTACGTGCATACAGTATTTAACTGTAAGCGATTTCGCAACTGCTTAAAATTCAAGAAAATCCTCTGACAGCGGGTTTCCGATTTTGGTGTAGGGCTTGTCGAGATTTTTGTGGGAAAAGTATTGGAAGGGTGTAAGCGGGGCACCACCTGCCAAGCTGGCAGGTGATGCGCAATGCCCGATCGAGACGTGATCAGGCGATGTTCAATCAGTATTCCCAGAACATCCGTTGCAGCTCTTTGCTGTCGTTGGTCTTGGTCAGTGCGACCATCGCCAGGATGCGGGCTTTTTGCGGGTTCAGATCGTGGGCGACAACCCAGTCGTATTTGTCGTCAGGCTGTTCGGCGTTACGCAGGACAAAGCCGCCGGCGTTGACGTGGGACGAGCGAATGATCTGCACGCCATCCTTGCGCAGGGCTTGCAGGGATGGAACCACACGAGAGGATACCGAACCGTTGCCAGTGCCGGCGTGGATGATGGCTTTGGCGCCGGCTTGCGCCAGTGCCTTGTAGGCGGTATCGCTGACGTTGCCGTAGGAGTAGGCAATTTCTACGTCAGGCAGGCTCTTGATGTTTTTGATGTCGAATTCCGAATCCATGGTGTGACGCTTGGCCGGCAGGCGGAACCAGTAGGATTTGCCTTCGACCACCATGCCCAGCGGGCCCCAGGCACTTTTGAATGCTTCGGTCTTGATGTTGATCATTTTGCTGACGTCGCGACCGGACTGGATCTCGTCGTTCATGGTCACCAGCACGCCTTTGCCGCGCGCTTCTTTGCTGCTCGCCACGGCGACGGCGTTATACAGGTTGAGCATGCCGTCTGCCGACATGGCAGTGCCCGGACGCATCGAACCGACGACGATGATCGGCTTGTCGGTTTTCTCGACCAGGTTCAGGAAGTACGCGGTTTCTTCGAGGGTGTCGGTGCCGTGGGTGATAACGATGCCGTCGACGTCCTTGCTGTCAGCCAGTTCGGAAACGCGACGACCCAATTGCAGCAGGTTGTCATTGGTGATGCTTTCCGAAGCGATCTGCATGACTTGTTCGCCACGCACGTTAGCCAGTTTGCTCAGCTCGGGAATGCCGGCTATCAGTTGCTCGATACCGACTTTCGCTGCCTGGTAAGTGGCACTGTTGGCGGCACTGGCGCCAGCGCCGGCGATGGTACCGCCGGTGGCGAGAACAACGACGTTGGCCAGTTTGGTCTGGGTTTCGACTTCTTTTGCCTGAAGGGCAGTAGGCAGGAGCAGGAGGAGGGCCAATGCGCCCGGAATCAAGGTATTGAAAGCAGATTTCATTATTTTTCTCTCTAGTCGTGAGACGGTGCTGATGCAGGTTCATCTAGATGCGCCCCAAGCCGATCTGAATGCTTGAGGTGCAAGGACGGGAGCAGGATTCATACCATGCGTAATGTGCTGGCGGAAAATGTTTAACCCGATGATTTAAATCAATATTTGTCGGTGGCTGGAGCATCGTTGAGGACCCATCCATCCGGGATTCCGAACGACAGCGGGATTCTTGTTCGGCTCGCCGATAGGCAATCTCTGAAAAGCCAGGCGGGAGACAAATCCCTGCTAAAGAAATGTGCTCCCAGGCCGATGCGTCCTCAAGGAAACCAAATCTTAGGAGTTCACATGTCATTGACGGTCGGTTTTGCCAATCCCGCTGCAGTCACCATCGGCGGTAAAACAGCAGCCACGATCAACACCCTGAATGACGCGACCAATGAGGCATCGGCGCAGGCGCTGGGTACCGAGAAGACTGAGAAGAATCAGGTCAGAACCGGTGGTGGTCCTGTGCAGGAAAACAGTGAAACCGAGGCTGACAGCAATCTCAGCATTACCGTCAAGACACTGCTCAAGCGGATGAAGGAGTTGCAAAAACAACTTCAGGAGCAGCAGCAGCAACTGGCTGCGGCTCAGGCCGCAAGCTATCCGACTCCCGAAGCGAAATCCCAGGCAGTGATGTCGATTCAGGGCCAGATCGCGCAAACCAGCGCCGCACTGGCAGAGGTGGCGGGTGCGTTGGTCAAGGAGATGTCGAAAAGCGCTCCCAGCGGTGGCCTGGTCAACACGACTGCCTGAAGCGTCAAATTGCCAATTCAGCGATTCGGCCTACAACAAAAGACGATTTCTGATTGTTGACAAATGTCAGCGGGATTCTCATAGTTCGGTCTACGCAAACGTTTGCGCGACTTGGAAGAGCATCTGCTCCCGGAGTCGTGACGTAGCTTACGTCAGCGCAAACGTTGCTCACAATAATCATAAGATCGGAGTGAACCCATGAAGCTGCCATTCGCCGCACGTCTTCTTGCTGTCGCTATGCTGGCTGCCACAGCCGCCGCACTACCTGTCTCGTCGGCGTTCGCCGAATCTGCAGAAAAGCCCAAAGTCGCCCTGGTCATGAAATCTTTGGCCAACGAATTCTTCCTGACCATGGAAGACGGCGCCAAGGCCTACCAGAAAGAACACTCCGCCGATTTCGATCTGATCTCCAACGGTATCAAGGACGAAACCGACACTGCCGGCCAGACTCGCATCGTCGAACAGATGATCCTGGCCAAGGTGAATGCACTGGTGATCGCGCCTTCTGACTCCAAGGCCATGGTGCCGGTGATCAAGAAGGCCGTAGACGCCGGTATCACGGTGATCAACATCGACAACCAGCTCGATCCCGCCGTGGTCAAAAGCAAAAACATCAACGTGCCGTTCGTAGGTCCGGACAACCGCAAGGGTGCACGTCTGGTTGGCGAATATCTGGCCAAGCAACTGAAGGCGGGCGACGAGGTCGGCATCATCGAAGGCGTGTCCACCACCACCAACGCGCAGGCGCGCACGGCCGGTTTCAAGGACGCGATGGAAGCCGCACAGATCAAAGTGGTCTCGCTGCAATCCGGTGACTGGGAAATCGACAAGGGCAACAAGGTTGCGGCTTCGATCCTCAGTGAATACCCGGATGTCAAAGCGCTGCTGGCCGGTAACGACAGCATGGCGGTCGGTGCCGTTTCCGCAGTCCGTGCCGCTGGCAAGGCAGGGCAGGTGAAAGTCGTCGGTTACGACAATATCAACGCGATCAAGCCAATGCTCAAGGACGGCCGCGTGCTGGCGACGGCTGACCAGTTTGCAGCCAAGCAGGCCGTGTTCGGCATCGAAACCGCACTGAAGATCATCAAGGGCGAGAAAGTCGACAGCGGTGCCAACGGCGTGATCGAAACACCGGTCGAGCTGGTCACCCAGTAAGTCATCTGGCGACACAACGGCGCTCGTCCGTCCGGGCGAGCGCATGGAGATTTCTATGTCAGTTTCCGCCCCGAACGCTGTCCTCTCGGTCAGCGGTATCGGCAAGACCTATGCGCAACCGGTGCTCACCGGCATCGATCTGACGCTGATGCGCGGTGAAGTACTGGCGCTGACCGGCGAAAATGGTGCCGGCAAAAGTACCCTGTCGAAGATCATTGGTGGTCTGGTCACACCCACTACCGGCCAGATGCAATTCCACGGCAAGGACTACCGTCCGGGCAGCCGTACCCAGGCTGAAGAGCTTGGCGTGCGCATGGTCATGCAAGAACTCAATCTGTTGCCGACGCTGTCGGTGGCGGAAAACCTCTTTCTGGATAATCTGCCGAGCAGCGCTGGCTGGATCAGCCGCAAGCAGTTGCGCAAGGCGGCGATCGAAGCCATGGCGCAAGTCGGCCTCGATGCGATCGACCCGGACACACTGGTTGGCGAGTTGGGTATCGGTCATCAACAGATGGTCGAAATCGCGCGCAACCTGATTGGCGATTGCCACGTGCTGATCCTCGATGAGCCGACCGCGATGCTCACGGCGCGCGAAGTCGAAATGCTCTTCGAGCAGATCACCCGATTGCAGGCTCGCGGCGTTTCCATCATCTATATCTCTCACCGTCTCGAAGAACTGGCGCGGGTGGCGCAGCGTATTGCTGTGCTGCGTGACGGCAATCTGGTCTGCGTCGAGCCGATGGCCAACTACAACAGCGAGCAACTGGTCACCTTGATGGTCGGTCGCGAACTGGGCGAACACATCGACATGGGGCCGCGCAAGATCGGCGCTCCGGCGTTGACGGTCAAAGGCCTGACGCGTTCGGACAAAGTCCGCGACGTCTCTTTCGAGGTGCGTGCCGGGGAGATCTTCGGCATTTCCGGATTGATCGGGGCTGGGCGCACGGAATTGCTGCGGCTGATATTCGGTGCCGATGCTGCCGACAGCGGCACCATCGCGCTCGGCTCGCCGGCCAAAGTCGTGAGTGTTCGCTCGCCAGTCGATGCCGTGCGCAACGGCATTGCGCTGATCACCGAGGATCGCAAGGGCGAAGGGCTGCTGCTCAGTCAGTCGATCAGCGCCAACATCGCCTTGGGCAACATGCCGGAAATCTCCAGTGGTGGTTTCGTCAACAACGGCGACGAAATCTCACTGGCGCAGCGTCAGATCGAAGCCATGCGTATCCGTAGTTCTAGCCCGACGCAGCTGGTCTCGGAACTGTCCGGCGGCAATCAGCAGAAGGTCGTGATCGGCCGCTGGCTGGAGCGCGACTGTTCGGTGCTGCTGTTCGACGAGCCGACTCGCGGGATTGATGTCGGCGCCAAGTTCGACATTTACGGTTTGCTCGGCGAGTTGACCCGCCAGGGCAAGGCATTGGTCGTGGTGTCCAGTGACTTGCGTGAGTTGATGCTGATCTGCGACCGGATCGGCGTGCTCTCGGCGGGACGTCTGATCGACACCTTCGAGCGCGACAGCTGGACCCAGGATGATTTGCTTGCCGCCGCATTCGCCGGCTACCAGAAACGTGATGCGTTGCTCAATGAGGCAGCGCCTAGGGATCTCCCATGAAAACTGCATCTTCTGCCAGTAAACGTAGTGGCAATTTCTTTGGCCTGGGTACTTATCTGGGCCTGGCCGGTGCCTTGCTGGCGATGATTGCGCTGTTCTCGGTCCTGAGCAGCCATTTCCTCTCGTACAACACCTTCAGCACCCTGGCCAACCAGATTCCCGACCTGATGGTGCTGGCGGTGGGCATGACCTTTGTGCTGATCATCGGCGGCATCGATTTGTCCGTCGGCTCGGTCCTCGCGCTGGCCGCATCGACGGTCAGCGTTGCGATTCTCGGCTGGGGCTGGAGCGTTTTGCCCGCGGCGCTGCTCGGCATGGCGGTGGCGGCTCTGGCCGGGACGATCACTGGCTCGATCACCGTGGCCTGGCGGATTCCGTCGTTCATCGTCTCCCTCGGCGTGCTGGAAATGGCCCGCGGTGTGGCGTATCAGATGACCGGGTCGCGCACTGCCTACATTGGCGATGCGTTCGCCTGGCTGTCGAATCCGATCGCGTTCGGTATTTCACCCTCGTTCATCATCGCTTTGCTGGTGATCTTCATCGCGCAGGCAGTTTTGACCCGCACTGTTTTCGGCCGCTACCTGATCGGCATCGGCACCAACGAAGAGGCGGTTCGGCTGGCCGGGATCAATCCCAAGCCCTACAAGATTCTGGTGTTCAGCCTTATGGGCCTGCTGGCGGGCATTGCCGCTCTGTTTCAGATTTCGCGTCTGGAGGCGGCTGACCCGAACGCAGGTTCGGGCCTGGAACTGCAAGTGATCGCGGCGGTGGTTATCGGCGGTACCAGCCTGATGGGCGGGCGCGGTTCGGTGATCAGCACTTTCTTTGGTGTGTTGATCATTTCCGTGCTCGCGGCCGGTCTCGCGCAGATTGGTGCGACGGAGCCGACCAAGCGCATCATCACCGGTGCGGTAATCGTTATCGCTGTGGTGCTCGACACCTATCGCAGTCAACGCGCCAGTCGCCGGGGCTGAACCATGGCAACGATCAAGGATGTAGCGGCGCTCGCGGGCATTTCCTACACGACCGTGTCGCACGTGGTGAACAACACCCGCCCGGTCAGTCAGGAAGTGCGGCGCAAAGTCGAGGCGGCGATCAAGAGCCTCGACTACGTTCCCAGTGCCGTGGCGCGCTCGCTGAAAGCCAAAACCACGGCGACCATCGGCCTGCTGGTGCCTAACAGCCTCAACCCGTACTTCGCTGAATTGGCGCGCGGAATCGAGGATTACTGCGAGCGCAACGGCTATTGCGTGATCCTCTGTAACTCCGACGACAACCCGGACAAGCAGCGCAGCTATTTGCGTGTGTTGCTGGAAAAGCGCATCGACGGTTTGATCGTCGCCTCCGCCGGCGGTGACAGTGGTCTGGCGCAAGGGCTGGCGGGCGTGAAGACGCCGATGGTCATCGTCGACCGGGGCCTGGAGGGTGTAAATGCCGATCTGGTGCGCATCGACCACGAATACGGCGCTTATCTGGCAACCCGTCACCTGCTCGAGTTGGGGCATCGCGACATCGCCACGATCGGCGGTCCGGCCAGTACCAGCGTGGCGCAAATGCGTCAGGCCGGTTATTGCCGAGCGCTGCAAGAGGCGGGAATCGAGGTGCGCGAAGAGCGCATGCTGGAAAGCGACTTCACCAGCACCGGCGGTTACAACGCTGCTGCCCGGCTGCTCGAGAGCAATCCGCCGAGCGCGATTTTTGCCGGCAACGACATGATTGGTATCGGTGTGCTGCGTGCGGCGGCCGAACGTAACGTGCAAGTGCCGGCCGAGCTGTCGGTGATCGGCTTCGATGACATTCAGATGAGTCGTTATGTCTATCCGGCGCTGACCACGGTCGGCCAGTCGATCCTGCAACTGGGCGAGATGGCCGCCGAAGTGCTGTTGCGCAGAATTGCTGCGCCGGAATCGGGCACTGATCAACGCATCGTGACCCCGAGTATCGTCCTGCGCGAATCGACCGCGCCGCTGTCCGGCGTGTTCACCGAATATCGCTGAAACCGAATTGATGAGTAGTGATGTATGCCAGCAAATGTAGTGGTAATAGGCAGCCTGAACATGGACCTGGTCACCCGGGCGCCACGGCTGCCGCGCGGCGGTGAAACGCTGATCGGTCATTCCTTTGCCACTGTGTCGGGCGGCAAGGGCGCCAATCAGGCAGTTGCCGCTGCTCGTCTGGGCGCGCAGGTGGCGATGGTCGGTTGCGTGGGAAATGACGACTACGGTGTGCGATTGCGCGATGCCTTGCTCGCCGAGCACATCGACTGCGAGGCTGTCAGCGTCGTAGAGGATTCCAGTGGCGTGGCGCTGATTGTGGTGGATGACAACAGCCAGAACGCCATCGTGATTGTCGCCGGAGCCAACGGCGCAATGACGGAAGCAGTAATTGACCGTTTTGATGCGGTTTTGCAAGCCGCCGATGTGGTGATCTGTCAGCTCGAGATTCCCGATGCGACGGTCGGGCATGCGCTCAAGCGTGCACGTGAACTGGGCAAGACCGTCATCCTCAATCCGGCGCCGGCCAGCCGTCCTTTGCCGGCAGACTGGTTTGCCGCCATCGACTATCTGATTCCCAACGAAAGCGAAGCCGCCGCATTGAGCGGGCTCGCTGTCGACTCGCTGCAGTCGGCAGAAACGGCTGCCACTCAGTTGATTGCCATGGGCGCGGGCAAAGTCATCGTCACGTTGGGCGCGCAGGGGTCGTTGTTCGCCAATGGCAAGGGCTTTGAACACTTCCCCGCGCCGACCGTGAAGGCGGTCGATACCACGGCCGCAGGCGACACCTTTGTCGGCGGTTTCGCCGCAGCGCTGGCCGATGGCAAATCCGAGGCCGAGGCGATCCGCTACGGTCAGATCGCCGCTGCGCTGTCGGTTACCCGCGCCGGTGCACAACCGTCGATTCCAACCATGTCCGAAGTACAGGCGTTCAGACCCGCATGAAAAAGACTCCATTACTCAACGTCGCGCTGTCGCGACTGATCGCTTCGCTTGGCCACGGTGACATGGTCGTGATCGGCGACGCCGGTTTGCCCGTGCCGCCGGGTGTCGAGCTGATTGATCTGGCGCTGACCCATGGCATCCCTGATTTCGTCAGCACGCTGAAAGTCGTACTCAGCGAGATGCAGGTGGAAAGCCATGTGCTGGCCAGAGAGATCTTCGATAAGCAGCCCTCGGCGCTGGCCGATCTGGACGCGATGAACGAAGAGAGCGCGCTGGGCCGTAGGGATCTGCTCACTCACGAGCAGTTCAAGGTACTGAGCCGACAAGCCAGGGCGATCATTCGTACAGGAGAATGTCAGCCGTACTGCAACATCGTTCTGGTCGCCGGGGTTACATTCTGATTTCCGATATCACCTGCACAAGGAATGCGCTATGCAACGCTATGCTGAAAAAATCCATCAACTGCTTCGGGGTCTGCTGCTTTTGTCTGTGATAACTGCGACCGGCGTTCAGGCCGCTGAAAAAATCGATTTGATCATCGACACCGATCCAGGCGCTGACGACGTTGTCGCTTTGCTCTTCGCGCTGGCGTCGCCGGATGAATTGAATATCCGCGCGTTAACGACTGTCGCCGGCAACGTGCGCCTGGACAAGACTTCGCGTAACGCACGCCTGGCTCGCGAATGGGCAGGGCGCGAAGACGTGCCGGTTTACGCTGGCGCACCGAAGCCGCTGATGCGCACGCCGATCTACGCCGAGAACATTCATGGCAAGGAAGGTTTGTCAGGCGTCACGGTTCACGAACCGAAGAAAGGCTTGGCGAAAGGCAATGCGGTCAATTATCTGATCGACACTCTTAAATCGGCCAAACCTCACAGCATCACCATCGCCATGCTCGGCCCGCAGACCAACCTGGCTCTGGCGTTGATCCAGGAACCGGAAATCGTTCAGGGCATCAAGGAAGTGGTGATCATGGGCGGGGCGCATTTCAACGGTGGCAACATCACTCCTGTGGCTGAATTCAACCTGTTCGCCGATCCGCAGGCTGCCGAGGTAGTGCTCAAGAGCGGGGTGAAACTCACCTATCTGCCGCTGGACGTGACCCACAAGATCTTGACCAGTGACGCGCGCCTGAAGCAGATCGCCGCGCTGAACAACAATGCGAGCAAGATCGTCGGCGACATTCTCAACGAATACATCAAGGGCGATATGGAGCACTACGGCATTCCCGGCGGCCCGGTGCATGACGCCACCGTTGTGGCGTATCTGCTCAAGCCTGAGCTGTTTACCGGTCGGTCGGTCAACGTCGTGGTGGATAGTCGTGAAGGACCGACATTCGGCCAGACCATCGTTGACTGGTATGACGGTTTGAAAGCACCGAAGAATGCGTTCTGGGTCGAAAATGGCGACGCCCAGGGGTTCTTTGATCTGCTGACCGAGCGCTTGAAGCGTCTGAAATAAGTCGTCGACCCGCAGGCAGTTTGCCTGCGGGTTTTCACTGCGGCTGTTCGGCCTGGCCGATCGGATAGCGTTCGAATACCTGATTGATAAAATGCTGTGCCGCTTCTATTCCCAACTCCTTGACCAGTAGATCGATGCCGATCAGCGCCAGTTCTTCCGTCGTGCCGGGGCTGTAAGAGCTGTGTCCTTCGGCCCATTTGGCGTTGATGGCGGCGTCGATGCTTACACTGGTCATGGGAGGCTCGAAAGGTCAGGATGTCTGTTTTTCGAGTTAACCATTTTGCGCGGCGTTTGGCACTGCGACTTAGGCATGAGCGGAGCGCTATGCGACACTTGGTCTTTTCCGGCTTACCAAGGACCCTGTTGTGCAGATCGATCTGAATAGCCCTGACGGCCTCACACTCGAAGCAGTGCGCCAATTGCTCGCCTCGGGCAGTGACGACGTACACAACCAATTGCGCGTGACCAAAGACGGCATCGCCTATTTGTCAACCGTGACCGGTGGGCAGGATATCGACGGTCTGCTGTTTCGCCTGGAAACCTGGGCAAAGGGCTCCGGCTACGTGGGTAACGTCGCAGCCAGCGATGAAGTCTGGGTGATGCAGATTTTCAACGCGCTCAAGGACAACTGGCCGAATCCGCCGTATGACTACATCGACGTTTATTGATGTCGTTAATATTCAGTCACGATTGTTTGCTGAGTCGCCGCGCGCAGCTCAGGCACACTCGGCATTTTTCCGCTCGTGGGGCAGGGCATGGCTTGAGCCTTGAAACCAAACGCCGCATTGGCGGTCGCACGATCTCTGCTTAAACATTTGAAAACAAGGAGGCTTCATGCCTTTGAAGTTCGCGACACTGGGTGCACTGATGGCCGCTGCGCTGTTGGCTGGTTGCAGCACAACCTCCAGCGAGTCGGCAAAGGAACCCGTGGCTGCTGAATCGGGAAACAGCCGCTGCGAAGCATCGGCAGCGCAATTCGCCATCGGCAAGAAGGCATCCCCTGAATTGCTGGATCAGGCGCGTGCCAAGGCTGGGGCGCAAAATGCGCGCTTCCTCAAGCCAAACGACATGATCACCCTGGAATACCGCTCCGATCGCCTGAATCTGAACACCGACAACAACCTGGTGGTTACCCGCGTCAATTGCGGCTGAACACTTTGTTCAAGGCATAAAAAACCCCGTCACTTGGACGGGGTTTTTTTAGTGCGCCGAGAAATTACTCTGGGCGAACCTGTGCAGCTTGCATACCCTTTTGGCCTTTCTCAGCCACGAAAGAGACGGTCTGGCCTTCTTTCAGGCTTTTGAAACCGTCGGATTCGATAGCTTTGAAGTGTACGAACAGGTCGTCACCGCCACCTTGAGGAGTGATGAAGCCGAAGCCTTTTTCATCGTTGAACCATTTAACGGTGCCGGTTTGGCGATTAGACATGGTGTATCTCCAAGAAACATATATTTTCAGTGTACTGTGCTGCTCAGGCCAACTGGGCACACCCGGGTATCATAGTCGAAATGTTCGCTTTGGGAGCCCCCCGGACGTGCTGTTTGCCAATCAGTCGTGTTTTCTTTACCACCCGTTTCTGCTGAAAGCCCCGGTTTGAAAGGCTTTCAGCGAAACGTAAAGACGATAAAAAAACCTGTAAAACCTGCATAAATCGTCTGAAAAGGCTCATTTCCAGCACTTTTTTCCGCCTTTCAGCCGATGTTAATACCCGGTTTTCTTATTTTTTCGGGGCGGTATTTGCCTTGCATTTGGCGATCTGGCCAAGGGCTTTCTGTTGCAATTCAGGAGTCGCCTTGTTGTCCATCAGCGCCTGAATGTCGCTGGCCGGATAGGACTTGATGGCGTCAGCTCCGCAAGCGCAGTGGGATTTCGCCGCTGCAGCACCGATTTGCTGGGTCGCAGCCTGAGTGCACTGGGCCATGTACTTTTCGCGCTCGCCTTTCGGCCAGTCGGCATGGGCGCTCAGTGGCAGCAGCAGGACGACGGGGGCGACGACGGCGAATAAGCTTTTCAGACGCATGCGAGGATGCTCCTTGTGGGTCAATGTCTTGTTATCTGAGGGCGCAAGGGCCGATCAAGTTCAGCACTCTGGCATAAAATCGGACATTTCGCCTTCTGCCAAATCAGGGCGTGAGCGACCGCTCATCTGTGCTAGCATGCCGGGCTCAAGCGTTCTCAGGCTTCGGATGACCTTCAGTCCCGAAGCGGTCGGCGTGCGAATTTTTCCGATTTGAATCCCAGTCACTCTGGTTCGGTTTTCCGGTTGGCCGCAAGGCTCCTGCCGCTGTAAGGCAGGCGTTCGTCATTGAATGGCCTGGATCGGATCTTGTACTGGCTCATCCCAACCCACGTGACCTTTGGTAGGGGTCACCACTAGGAGAGGAGGCGCCATGCCAACTATTACTCTTCCCGACGGCAGTCAACGTTCATTCGATCACCCGGTTTCCGTAGCCGAGGTCGCCGCATCCATTGGTGCAGGTCTGGCCAAGGCCACGCTCGCCGGCAAGGTCAATGGCCAACTGGTCGACGCCAGCGACATCATCAGCAGCGACGCGACCCTGCAAATCATTACGCCAAAGGATGAAGAGGGGCTGGAGATCATTCGCCACTCTTGCGCGCACCTGGTTGGCCACGCGGTCAAACAGCTGTACCCGACCGCGAAGATGGTAATCGGCCCGGTCATCGATGAAGGCTTCTATTACGACATCGCCTACGAGCGTCCTTTCACGCCGGAAGACATGGCGGCCATCGAACAGCGCATGCAGCAGCTGATCGAGAAGGATTACGACGTCATCAAGAAAGTCACTCCGCGCGCCGAAGTGATCGAAGTGTTCAAGGCCCGTGGCGAAGACTACAAGCTGCGCCTGGTCGAAGACATGCCGAACGAGCAGGCCATGGGTCTGTACTATCACGAAGAATACGTTGACATGTGCCGCGGTCCGCACGTGCCGAACACGCGTTTCCTGAAATCCTTCAAGCTGACCAAGCTGTCGGGCGCCTACTGGCGTGGCGACGCCAAGAACGAGCAGTTGCAGCGCGTTTACGGCACTGCCTGGGCCGACAAGAAGCAACTGGCAGCATACATCCAGCGCATCGAAGAAGCCGAGAAGCGCGATCACCGCAAGATCGGCAAGCGCCTGGGCCTGTTCCACACTCAGGAAGAGTCGCCGGGCATGGTGTTCTGGCACCCGAATGGCTGGACTCTGTATCAGGTGCTCGAGCAGTACATGCGCAAGATCCAGCGCGACAACGGCTACCTTGAGATCAAGACTCCTCAAGTCGTCGACCGCAGCCTGTGGGAGAAATCCGGGCACTGGGCCAACTATGCCGACAACATGTTCACCACTCAGTCGGAAAACCGCGACTACGCCATCAAGCCGATGAACTGCCCGTGCCACGTGCAGGTGTTCAATCAGGGCCTGAAAAGCTACCGTGAGTTGCCGATGCGTCTGGCCGAGTTCGGTGCCTGCCACCGTAACGAGCCGTCGGGTGCGTTGCACGGCATCATGCGCGTGCGAGCGTTCACTCAGGACGACGCGCACATCTTCTGCACCGAAGAGCAGATGCAGGCCGAGTCCGCTGCGTTCATCAAGCTGACCATGGACGTCTATCGCGATTTCGGCTTTACCGAAGTCGAGATGAAGCTGTCCACTCGTCCGGAAAAACGTGTCGGCTCCGATGAGCTGTGGGATCGCGCTGAAGCAGCATTGGCTGCAGCCCTTGATTCTGCTGGCCTGCCGTACGATCTGCAGCCGGGCGAGGGTGCTTTCTACGGGCCGAAGATCGAGTTCTCGCTGAAAGATTGTCTCGGTCGCGTCTGGCAGTGTGGTACCTTGCAGCTCGATTTTAACCTGCCTGTCCGTTTGGGCGCTGAATACGTCTCCGAAGACAACAGCCGCAAACACCCGGTGATGTTGCACCGCGCGATCCTCGGTTCGTTCGAGCGTTTCGTCGGGATTCTGATCGAGCACTACGAAGGTGCCTTCCCTGCGTGGCTCGCGCCAACCCAGGCGGTGATCATGAATATCACTGATAAACAGGCAGATTTTGTTGCAGAGGTTGAAAAAACTCTCAACGAAAGCGGATTTCGTGCCAAGTCCGACTTGAGAAATGAAAAGATCGGCTTTAAAATCCGCGAGCATACTTTGCTCAAGGTTCCCTATCTTTTGGTTATCGGAGATAAGGAAGTCGAGATGCAGACTGTCGCTGTGCGTACTCGTGAAGGTGCTGACCTGGGCTCGATGCCCGTCGCCCAGTTCGCTGAGTTTCTCGCGCAAGCGGTTTCCCGGCGTGGTCGCCCAGATTCGGAGTAATTATTATTAAGCGTGAAATGAGACAAGATAAACGAGCTGCACCGAAAGCCCCGATCAACGAGAATATCTCGGCACGCGAGGTTCGGTTAATTGGCGCTGATGGCGAGCAGATTGGCATCGTCTCGATTGATGAAGCGCTTCGTATCGCTGAAGAAGCAAAGCTTGATCTGGTGGAAATCTCCGCCGATGCAGTCCCGCCTGTTTGCCGGGTGATGGACTACGGCAAGTCGATCTTCGAGAAGAAGAAGCAGATTGCCGCGGCGAAGAAAAACCAGAAGCAGATTCAGGTTAAAGAAATCAAGTTTCGTCCAGGGACGGAGGAAGGGGATTACCAGGTAAAACTGCGCAACCTGGTACGTTTCCTGAGTGACGGGGACAGGGCCAAGGTATCCTTGCGATTCCGCGGCCGTGAGATGGCCCACCAGGAGCTGGGGATGGAACTCCTCAAGCGGGTTGAACAAGACCTGCTCGAGTACGGTTCGGTCGAACAGCATCCTAAGATGGAAGGACGCCAGCTGATCATGGTCATCGCCCCGAAAAAGAAGAAGTAATCAACAGGGCACGGCAGGCCTTCTGATTATGTTTATCAACTGAATGCGGAGTATCCGAACATGCCAAAAATGAAAACCAAAAGTGGTGCTGCCAAGCGGTTTCTGAAAACTGCTAACGGCATCAAGCACAAGCACGCTTTCAAGAGCCACATCCTGACTAAAATGTCGACCAAGCGTAAGCGTCAACTGCGCGGTAGCAGCTTGCTGCATCCGTCTGACGTGGCAAAAGTCGAGCGCATGCTGCGCCTTCGTTAATTTAGTCAAGAATAGAGGAAGTAACTCATGGCTCGTGTAAAGCGTGGCGTCATTGCCCGTAAGCGTCACAAAAAAATTCTGAAACTTGCTAAAGGCTACTACGGCGCACGCTCCCGCGTATTCCGTGTTGCCAAGCAAGCGGTAATCAAGGCAGGCCAGTACGCCTACCGTGACCGTCGTCAGAAAAAACGTCAGTTCCGCGCTCTGTGGATCGCTCGTATCAACGCTGGTGCTCGTGTTAACGGTCTGTCCTACAGCCGTTTCATCGCTGGCCTGAAAAAAGCGTCCATTGAGATCGACCGTAAGGTTCTGGCTGATCTGGCAGTGAACGAAAAAGCGGCGTTTGCTGCGATTGTCGAGAAAGCTAAAGCCACCTTGGCTTAAGTACCCCCGACAGTCACCCGGCCTCACCTCTGTGGGGTCAGGTGTTAAACGTCATAAATAGGGGAAGAGCCTTCAAGCTCTTCCCCTATTTTGTATCTGGAGTCTGTACATGGAAAACCTGGATGCGCTGGTCTCTCAAGCACTAGAGGCTGTGCAAAGCGCTGAAGATATCAATGCCCTGGAGCAAATCCGGGTTCAATACCTTGGCAAGAAGGGCGAATTGACTCAGGTGATGAAGACCCTGGGGAATCTGCCGGCCGAAGAGCGTCCGCAAGTCGGTGCGCTGATCAACGTTGCCAAGGAACGTGTTACAGGCGTTCTCAATGCGCGCATGGCATTGTTTGAAGAAGCCGAGCTGGCTGCCAAACTGTCTGCCGAATCCATCGACGTGACATTGCCGGGCCGTGGCCAGACCTCTGGCGGTCTGCACCCGGTCACCCGGACTCTGGAGCGCGTTGAGCAGTTCTTCACCCGCATTGGCTACGGCATTGCCGAAGGCCCAGAGGTCGAAGACGACTACCACAACTTTGAAGCGCTCAACATCCCAGGCCATCACCCGGCCCGGTCGATGCATGACACCTTCTATTTCAATGCCAACATGTTGCTGCGCACCCATACCTCGCCGGTACAGGTCCGCACCATGGAATCGAAGCAGCCGCCGATCCGCATCGTCTGCCCGGGCCGCGTCTATCGCAGCGACTCCGATATCACCCATTCGCCGATGTTCCACCAGGTCGAAGGCCTGCTGGTTGATCGCGATATCAATTTTGCCGATCTCAAAGGCACCATCGAAGAATTCCTGCGGGTGTTCTTCGAGAAAGAACTGGCCGTGCGTTTCCGTCCTTCGTACTTCCCGTTCACCGAGCCATCCGCTGAAGTCGATATGGAATGCGTGATGTGCAGTGGCAAAGGCTGCCGCGTCTGCAAGCAGACTGGCTGGCTGGAAGTGATGGGCTGCGGCATGGTTCACCCGAACGTGCTGCGCATGTCCGGCATCGATCCGGAAGAGTTCTCCGGATTTGCCTTCGGTATGGGTGTCGAGCGTCTGGCCATGCTCCGTTACGGCGTGAACGACTTGCGTCTGTTCTTCGACAACGACTTGCGGTTTCTCGCGCAATTTCGCTAGTCGTAACGAATTCTTAGGAGAGCAGGATGAAATTCAGTGAACAATGGCTGCGTGGCTGGGTCAGCCCGCAGGTAGATCGCGACGAGCTGGTTGCCCGTCTGTCGATGGCCGGTCTTGAGGTCGATAGCGTTACTCCGGCCGCCGGTGTCTTCAGTGGTGTTGTGGTGGGTGAGGTGCTGAGCACCGAGCAGCATCCGGACGCCGACAAGTTGCGCGTATGCCAGGTCAGCAATGGCGCGGAAACCTTCCAGGTCGTGTGCGGAGCGCCAAACGTGCGCCCGGGCCTGAAGATTCCGTTCGCCATGATTGGCGCAGAGCTGCCGGGCGACTTCAAGATCAAGAAGGCCAAGCTGCGTGGCGTCGAGTCCAACGGCATGCTGTGCTCGCAGGCAGAGCTGCAGGTCGGTGAGGGCAACGACGGTCTGATGGAGCTGCCGGCCGATGCGCCGGTGGGCGAAGATTTCCGTGTGTATCTGGATCTGGAAGACGCCAGCATCGAGGTCGACCTGACCCCGAACCGTGGCGACTGCCTGTCCCTGGCCGGTCTGGCCCGTGAAGTCGGCGCGCTGTACGCCGTGCCGGTAACCCGTCCTGTGGTCGCTGCGGTTGCAGCGGTACACGACGAAGTCCGTTCGGTCGAGGTGCTGGCCCCGGCGGCCTGCCCACGTTACTTGGGGCGAGTCATCCGTAACGTCGACCTGTCCAAGCCAACCCCGCTGTGGATGGTTGAACGTCTGCGTCGCGCTGACGTGCGCAGCATCGACGCTGCGGTCGACATCACCAACTACGTGATGCTTGAGCTCGGCCAACCGCTGCACGCTTTCGATCTCGCCGAAATCAATGGCGGCATTCGTGTGCGCATGGCTGAAGAGGGCGAGAAGCTGGTTCTGCTCGACGGTCAGGAAGTCAGCCTGCGTAGCGATACGCTGGTCATCGCTGACCACACTCGTGCACTGGCGATCGCTGGCGTCATGGGTGGCGAGCACAGCGGTGTTTCCGCGACCACCCGTGATGTGTTCCTCGAATCTGCGTTCTTTGATCAGATTGCGGTTGCCGGCAAGGCACGTTCTTACGGCTTGCATACCGATGCTTCGCATCGCTACGAGCGTGGCGTTGACTGGCAGCTGGCCCGTGAAGCCATGGAGCGCGCCACTGGCCTGCTGCTGGAAATCACTGGCGGCGAAGCTGGTCCGATCATCGAGACCGTCAGCGAGCAACATCTGCCATCGATTGCACCGATCACTCTGCGTGCGCAGCGCATCACCCAGATGCTTGGCATGGAAATGGATTCGGCACAGGTCGAGCGTCTGCTCAGTGCATTGGGCCTGAGCATTACCGCTGATGGCGAAGGCCAATGGCGAGTTGAAGTGCCAAGCCACCGCTTCGATATCAGCCTGGAAGTCGACCTGATCGAAGAGCTGGCTCGCCTGTACGGTTACAACCGTTTGCCGGTTCGCTACCCGCAAGCGCGTCTGGCGCCGCAAGCCAAGGCCGAAGCGCGTAGTGATCTGCCTGAGCTGCGTCGTCTGCTGGTTGCTCGTGGTTATCAGGAAGCGATCACTTACAGCTTCATCGATCCGCGTCAGTTCGAACTGTTCAATCCAGGTGTCGAGCCGCTGTTGCTGGCCAATCCGATCTCCAACGATATGGCCGCCATGCGCTCGTCGTTGTGGCCAGGTCTGGTCAAGGCGTTGCAGCACAACCTCAACCGTCAGCAGGATCGCGTGCGTCTGTTCGAGAGCGGCCTGCGCTTCGTTGGTCAGCTTGAGGGCTTGAAGCAAGAGCCTATGCTGTCCGGGGTTGTTTGCGGGAGTCGCTTGCCGGAAGGCTGGGCGCAGGGTCGGGATACCGTCGACTTCTTCGACGTAAAGGCTGACGTGGAAGCGGTACTGGGTTTCGCTGGTGCCTTGGATTCGTTCACCTTTGCTCCAGGCAAACACCCGGCGCTGCATCCGGGGCAGACCGCGCGCATCGAGCGTGAAGGTCGCGAAGTAGGCTTCATTGGTGCGATCCACCCAGAATTGTCGAAAGCCTTGGGGCTGGATCGTCCGGTGTTCGTCTTCGAACTGGTTTTGGCGGAAGTGGCGCTCGGTAAAATGCCGAAATTCCACGAGTTGTCGCGCTTTCCTGAAGTGCGTCGTGACCTTGCACTGATCGCGCACAAAGACGTCGCGGCCTCGGCTGTACTGGACGTAATCCGTGAAAATGCAGGCGAATGGCTCACAGAGCTCAGGCTGTTTGACGTGTATCAGGGTAAAGGTATTGATCCTGATAGAAAAAGCCTTGCAGTTGGCTTGACCTGGCAGCATCCATCGCGCACTCTTAATGACGATGAGGTGAATTCGACGACGCAAAATATCCTCACCTCGCTCGAACAAAGGTTGAACGCCACGTTAAGGAAGTGACGTATGGGGGCTTTGACGAAAGCTGAGATGGCGGAACGTCTGTATGAAGAGCTGGGCCTGAACAAGCGGGAAGCCAAGGAATTGGTAGAACTGTTTTTCGAGGAAATCAGGCACGCTCTTGAAGACAACGAGCAGGTCAAATTGTCCGGTTTCGGCAATTTCGACCTTCGGGACAAACGCCAGCGGCCTGGCCGCAACCCGAAAACGGGGGAAGAAATCCCGATCACGGCTCGCCGTGTGGTCACCTTTCGTCCAGGGCAGAAGTTGAAGGCCCGAGTTGAGGCTTATGCTGGAACCAAGTCATAACGACGAACTACCCGTCATCCCGGGCAAACGCTACTTCACCATTGGTGAAGTCAGCGAGCTGTGTGCCGTAAAGCCACACGTGCTGCGCTATTGGGAGCAGGAGTTTCCTCAGCTCAACCCCGTCAAACGCCGCGGGAACCGCCGGTATTATCAGCGCCAGGACGTGCTGATGATCCGGCAGATCCGCGTGCTCCTTTACGATCAGGGTTTCACCATCGGCGGCGCACGTCTGCGTCTGTCCGGCGACGAAGCCAAAGACGATACCACCCAGTACAAACAGATGATTCGGCAGATGATTGCCGAATTGGAAGATGTCCTGGTGGTGCTCAAGAAATAAAAAGCGGCGTTTGAATACTTCCAGTTTTCAAACGCTTGCGATATATTCTTGAGCGCTCTTCGAGGTGAAGAGCGAGATGCAGTATCAGTCGGGGCGTAGCGCAGTCCGGTAGCGCACTAGCATGGGGTGCTAGGGGTCGAGTGTTCGAATCACTCCGTCCCGACCATATTTTTCAATGACTTAGGCCAATGTTCACAGCATTGGCCTTTTTCATGTGTGTGAGATTTGCGGGGCTACTCGATCACGCCTGCGACTCGCATCACCAAGTGTTTGGGTTAGTCAGAATGTCCGCTCGTCGAGCCAATAGCACTCTCTGTGCGCCGGCCTCCTCTCACTTATTAAGCGCAGCCCCTGCGCCACTGATGGGAGAGAATGATGATCGACGACAACAATGGCCCTGAAGCCCCATACCCGGGACCAAGCGAGCAAGCCCATGATTCTGGCGAGGGTCATGACTCCGGCCTGGAGCAAGCTGACTCTGAGCCAAAGCAAGGTACCGACGAACGACCAGAGGACTGGAATCCGCCACCCGGCAATCCTGGTTCAGATCAAGATGCCCAGACCGGTCGCGATAACGGCGGCGCAAAATAGGCGCATGGAATTCATATCGTGTACGAGACCCGGCCATCGCGCCGGGTTTTTTATTGCCACCGAATCCTCTCCCAACGTAGCCGAGATTTATGTGGGGACGGTTATCTGGGTTTTAAGGGCGAAGCCGAGCGGCGCCGGCACCTGAATGATCAATCCAGGCGCCGGCAACAAGCGTGTTTACTCGACTATGCAGATCCAACGGTGGTTGTATCGGTACGGCGCGCGAGTGAAATGAACATCTGAAACCATCTTCATGCCGCGCTCTTGAAGCGCTTCGGTCAGTTGTACGAGTGTCTCTGCCTGGATAGTCATTGCTGTCACCTCGTCAGATTTACTGCGTTCATAATTCTTGACCGAGAGATCAGGCGGCTAATTCATTTTTTCTACAGTAGTCATTAGCGCCGCATAAGCAGGAACACAGCGTTACTTCGCGCCAACTACCTCACCCCATTCAAGCCCGAACCGCCCCAGATACTTCCTCAAGCGATCGGCATCATTAGGTTGCGCCTTGGCCTGCCGGGAAACCCCGAATAACTGTCGGCCGGCATCCGACAGGCTGTCCGCCTGCTGGCACACCTCAATGACAGCCTTCAATTGCAAGCGATCGAACAAGTCCATGCTCTCGCCATCTCCTGGCAACTCAGTCGATAGCGCAGAGGGATGCGCCAAGCCCCACGCATATCGCAATCGTTCGATCTCATCATCGACCTGCGCTTCATCGATGCGCCCGCTGTCGGCCAAAGTCGCCATCCGCGTAATCGATGCGGACAGCTCGCGAAAGTTGCCCAGCCAGGCTGCTGCAGGTGAGCTGGCGAAGGCCAGGTAGCGTCGGCGTGCTTCGAGATTGAAGCGCACCCGTTCACCCTGTTCTCGAGCATGGCGTTCCAGTTCGAAGTCGATGTTCGGCTCGATGTCTTCGCGGCGCCCGGCGAGGCCGGGCAGGTCGAACGTCCATAGATTGATCCGAGCGTACAGGTCCTCGCGAAACGCGCCTTCGGCGACCCGGCTGCGCAGGTCGCGGTGGGTGCCAGCAATGATCAAAAAATCACTCTCGACTTCCTTGTCCGAGCCCAGCGGGAAGAAGCGTTTCTCTTCGATTGCTTTTAACAGCATCGCTTGTTCGTCTGCGCCGAGCTCACCGATTTCATCGAGAAACAACATGCCACCATCGGCGGCGCGCAGCAGGCCATCGCGAGCGTTTTGCGCGCCGGTGAAGGCGCCTTTGACGTGGCCGAACAAGGCCGACATCGCGCCGTCGCCACGCAAAGTGGCGCAGTTGACTTCGACAAAGCGGCCCTGCATCTGATGGCGATTGCGTTTGAGTTCGTAGATGCGCCGCGCCAGGAAGGATTTGCCGGCGCCGGTCGGGCCGATCAGCAGCATGGGGGCTTTGGAGCGCAGCGCAACGCGCTCGATCTGTTCAATGGAGCGGTTGAAGGCCGGGTTGCGCGTGGCGATGCCGGACTTGAGAAATTCCAGGCCTTCCAGACGTTTGCTGGCGAAGCGTGAAGCAATCCGATCATAGCGCGACAGATCGAGATCGATCAGCGCGTGAGTGCCACAGGCGGGCTCGTTCTCGCTCTTGCGCTTGGCGGGGGAGGTCTGGATCAGTCGGGCCGGCAGGTAGCGCGCCTCGGCGAGCAGAAACCAGCAGATCTGTGCGACGTGGGTGCCGGTGGTGATGTGGACGAGGTAATCCTCGTGCTCGGTGTCAAAGTTGTAAGCAGTGGTGAAGTCGTGCAGGGCGCCGTACACCTCTTCGAAATCCCAAGGGTTGCGCAGCGACATTGGATGCAGGCGTACTTCGGTGCTTGGAGAAATCTGCTGGATGTCCGCTCGGACGCGCTCGGCGAGGCTGACGTCGCGCGCGTCGAGGCCGTGAATCAATTCAAGCCGATGGATAGGGAGGTCTGTTTGTTGGCACAGACCTACGCTTGGTCGCCAATAATTCCACCGGCTGGCGCCTTTGCCGACACGATCCAGGGTGGCTCCGATAAATCCGATGGCGACCGTGCGTTTGTTGGGCATGCTTATCCCATAAGATAAATGACGATATGCAATGATAATTTTGCTGGTCTGATTTGTCTTCCATGGATTACCGAGACTCGTCGCATCAGAGAATAAAAGCTAATAAAATCAAAAACATAGCAGAAAGAACCATTGCCGCATCCAAAGCTGGCACAGCGGCTGCAATGCTGATGGAAACGAACATGGACACCAAGATATGAAAGACCAAACCTACCAGCTTCTCGAAGTCGCCAACGGCAAGCCCATCAAACTCTGGACCGAAGGTGTCCCGGTTGAAAACGAAGCCCGCGCACAGTTGATGAACACGGCAAAAATGCCGTTCATCTTCAAGCATCTGGCGGTCATGCCCGATGTGCACTTGGGCAAGGGCTCGACAATTGGCAGCGTGATTCCAACGGTCGGCGCGATCATTCCCGCAGCGGTGGGCGTCGACATCGGTTGCGGCATGATCGCTGCGCATACGTCGCTGACGGCTGCAGATCTGCCAGACAACCTGCATGGATTGCGTACTGCAATCGAACAAGCGGTGCCGCACGGCCGCAGTTCGAATCGTTCGCGGCGAGACAAAGGCGCCTGGGACGAGGTTCCGCAGCAAGCCGATCAGGCCTGGGCGGGGTTGCAGCCGCGCTTCAAATTGATCACCGACAAGTATCCGAAACTGGCCAATACCAACAACCGGGCACATTTGGGGACGCTCGGCAGTGGCAACCACTTCGTCGAAGTGTGCCTGGATGAAGCCAACCGTGTCTGGTTCATGTTGCACAGCGGTTCGCGTGGCGTCGGCAACGCTATCGGCAACCTGTTCATCCAGATGGCCCAAGCCGATATGCGTCAGCACATTGCCAACCTGCCGGACCGTGACCTGGCCTATTTCGAAGAGGGCAGTCAGCATTTTGATGATTACGTCGAGGCGGTTGGCTGGGCGCAGGACTTCGCCAGACAGAACCGTGAACTGATGATGCGCGCAGTGATTCAGGCCACGCGGCAGATCATCCATAAGCCTTTCGAGGTCGCGCTCGAAGCGGTCAATTGCCATCACAACTACGTGCAGAAGGAACGGCATTACGGTGAAGACGTGCTGATTACCCGCAAAGGCGCCGTGTCAGCGAAGAAGGGCGAGCTGGGGATTATTCCGGGCTCGATGGGCGCCAAGAATTTTATTGTGCGCGGTCTGGGCAATCCAGAGTCGTTCAATTCCTGCAGCCACGGCGCCGGGCGCACCATGAGCCGCACAAAGGCGAAGAATACCTTCACCGTCGCCGATCAGATTCGCGCCACGGCCCACGTGGAATGCCGCAAGGACGAAGCGGTGATTGACGAAATTCCGATGGCCTACAAGGACATCGACAAAGTCATGCACGCCCAGCGTGAGCTGGTGGAAGTGCTGCACACCCTGCGTCAAGTGGTGTGCGTCAAAGGATAAGGAACTGCGGCGCTGGCGAGAGCACGTCATCGTTCAATACGCCGGTTCATCACGGCTGAGCTGAAGCGCGAATGACGAACTTTGGTCAAAACTCAGGAAGACCCACGACGGCTAAACGGTACCTCAGGAACACCGTCGGGCTGTACGCGTAAGGAATTGCAATGAAAAAGGATGTAATTGAACTGGACGGCGCCATTGGTGGTGGCCAGGTATTGCGCAGTGCGCTGAGCCTGTCGATGGTGACAGGCCGGGCGTTTTGTATTAAACAGATCCGCGCCAGACGCAGCCGTCCGGGATTGCTGCGTCAGCATCTGACAGCCGTGATGGCGGCGGCCGAGGTTTGTGGTGCAGAGATATCTGGTGCGCATCTGGGGTCGCAAGCCCTGAGCTTCGAACCGGGCGAAATTCGCGGAGGCAACTTTCAGTTCGCTATTGGCACGGCGGGCAGTTGCACGTTGGTGCTACAGACGCTGTTGCCAGCCTTGTTGCAGGCGCCGCAGGCCAGCCGAGTGACGATCTCCGGTGGCACCCACAATCCGCTGGCACCGCCGACGGATTTCCTCTCGCGCAGTTGGCTACCGCTGCTGCGGCGCATGGGCGGCGATGTCGAGCTGGAGTTGCTGCGTCATGGTTTCGTACCGGCTGGCGGTGGCGAGATTGCCGTGACGGTGCAGCCGTCGCGCCTGACGCGACTGGATGTGTGTGAGCGCGGCGAGGCGATTTCACGGCAGGCTCTGGCGCTGACTGCCGGACTTGCGCCTACCGTCGCTCAGCGAGAACTGAGCCAAGTGGCCAAGCGGTTGAACTGGCTTGCGGAGGCGCTGCAAGCAGTGACGCTTGATCCGGCACGCGGCCCGGGCAATGTGTTATTGCTGGAGTACGTTTTCGAACACGTCACTGAAGTGTTCAGCGCATTTGGCCAAGTGTCGTTACGCGCTGAGAAAGTAGCGGATGCCGCGATCAATCAGGCTGCTGACTGGCTGCGTAGTGGTGCTGCGGTGGCTGAGCATCTGGCCGATCAGTTGCTGTTACCGATGGCGCTGGCCGGCGGTGGATCGTTCACTACGCCGCGCATGACTGATCATTTGCGCAGCAACATTGAAGTCATCCAGCTGTTTTTGCCGGTCCGTATCGATTGCCAGGAGGAGGGCAGTGATCGCTTGCGGATAGCAGTTTCACCAACTCATTAGTAGCGACCTGCGATCCCGAAGGCAGTCGCAAAACTTCACTGAGAGCGCCACTAGCCTTCAGCCATTAGCACATCCGACCTAATTGCCCCTGTTCCGGCTCGACCTTAAAGTCCTGTCGCTTGGCAGCTGACTGTCAAATTTTTCCGGTACAAAATCAAAAAGGTCGATCTCCAATGAACTCATCAAGGATTATTCCGGTTCTCGCTTTATTCGCAACACTGGTCCTCGCGGTCACTGGATGCCAGACCGTAAAGCCCGGGGAGAGTGATCTCAAGAATCGCGCACAGACCACCATCGGCAAACCCGTGATCAAGGTTTCCAACATCCGCAGCGACTTCAATACAACTTTCTATACCGCTCAAACCGAAAGCGGTGAGTATATGTGCGAGCTGCCGAGCGGCCCGATGGTAGCTCTGGGTTCCATGGGCATGGGACTGGGCGCTCAGTGCGCCAAACAATGACGAACCAGTCTCTTCGCCACTAGAAAAAGGCCAATGTCGATGACATTGGCCTTTTTTCTTTAACGAATACTCGGCGCAGATCAGTTGGTTTTCGAGTTCAACTTGCGCAGTTCTTCATAGGTCGCCGATTGCACGAACCAGAAGCCGGAGACGATGCACCAGCCCAGGGTACCGCCTACGAACATACCGAGACCCGAGAGAAAGCTCTGGCTCATCATGAAGAGGGAAACGATCAGGATGACCGCCAATGCGATGTAGAGAACGATGTTGTTGACGCCGATGACGAAATCTTTCATTTGCATTCCTTGGATGTATTTTCCTCTGGCCGCCCTCTATGGCGGCCAGTGCGCGCATCATATTGATATCACCCGGTGTTGCGCTAGTTTCGGTGTCGGATTTTCGTTACTAAAAGCGAATCCACTCTTACTGAGCGGGTTTATTATCCAGGTCTTTGGAATCGCTCGACGTCGCGGCATCCTTCTCTGTCTCATGCGGCTCTGATCCCGCGTTGGCGCCTGAGGACTCTTCGCCTTTCTTGTTCGCCTTCTCGTCATGGTCGCGAGAGCTTTCTGCATGATTGACGCCGGGCAGGGCCGTGGCAGGGGTGGCGGCACCCGCCGTGGATTCGGCTGCCGAAACGTGAATCGGGCCGATCAGGCACAGGCTGAAAAACGACAAGGCGAAAATTTTCTTGTTCATCACGTGGGCCTTCTGCGCGGTGGGATGTACAGCGTTGGATAGGCCTGTCTGGCGAAGGTGCGCGGTATTGGACGAACGGCGAATTTCACCCTGATGAGAAAAATCCTGAGAGCAGGCAAATTGCTGGCCCCCAGAGACATTTCGCCCCGGCAAAATCGCCTTTTTTTCAAAAGGTTAGGTTGGCTTATGCGGACGATTGTCATCACCGTTGCGATGCTTTCCCTGGCTTTGATCGCCTCGGGAGTGCAGGCAAAAGAGTTAAGCAAGGGCCATCGCTTTGCCTGCACTTGGGGCTCGGATATCGCTGCCGGGGCGCAGCGATCGAAATTGTCAGGAGTTTCACTGTATGGCGCGCGCAAGCAATTGCAGGTTCGCCGGTTCCAGCAGCCATGGATGCGCATGACCGCGATGGGGATTACCGAGCAGACCTACAACAGCAGTTCCAAGCTCAAACCGGCAGCGGTCAAGCAGACCTATTATGAGCAATGCGTACGCCATGAGTTGGCTCGGCGCTGATGCCCCTTTATCCAGCACTGGAAACACAGCTTAGGAATCGCCAGAACCCTTGGCGACTGCCGGCCCGGCCACCCGCGGCAACGGCTTGCTCTGCATCAACGCATCCAGTGCCTTGCGATACCCCTGACCGCCAAGCGCCATGCTGTTGTTGTGCGTTGCTCCGGGCACCAGCAACAGGCGCTTGGGCTGCTCGGCGGCATTGAACAGCTGCTCGCTGAAGCGCGGCGGCACGAAGGCATCAGCCAGGCCATGCACCACCAAAAGCGGCATATGAATATCGGCGATCTTGTCGATGGAATCGAATTTCTGCGACAGCAACCAGCGCACCGGGAGCGAGGTGTTCGCCACGGCGGCAGCCACATCGGCCAAGGAAGTGAAGGTTGATTCGATGACCAGACCGCGAACCGGCAGAGGTGTGTGGTTGCGGGCCGCGTTCTGTCCCAGTTCGGCCGCCAGATCAATCGCCACCGCGCCACCGAGAGAGTGGCCGTAGATCAGGCGCTTGTTCGGGTCCGGTTGCAGCAACTGGAAGCGCTCCCACGCCACGCGGGCATCTTCATAAACGCTGCTTTCGGATGGTAAATCACCCTTGCTTTGTCCGAACCCTCGATAATCGATGGCCAGCACTGAATAACCCGCCGCTCGCAGTTGTTCGATGCGAAACAGTTGCCCGGTGAGGTTCCAGCGCACGCCATGCAAGTAAAGGATTGCCGGGGCATTGGCACGTTCCGCCGGCCACCACCAGGCATGGATGTTCTGCCCGGCCTTGAAACTCTTCGGTTGCAGATCGAGTTCCTGAACGCTGCCGGGCAGTCCGCGATACCAGCCGGCGGTGCCCGGCTCGATACGAAACAGCAGTTTGCGCTCGGTGTGTTCCAGCACCGCACAACTCGTCGGCACGCCGATGATCAGCGCGGCCATCATGGCGAACGCCAGGCGGCGGCGTCGCAGACGAGTCAGCAAGGACAGGAACATTAATCGTTTCACCACGGCGCAGACAAAGAACGCTTTTTACCAGATGCCTCGGTCTGCGCGTGATTATTTTCGACCACCGTGCATGTGCAACGATTACAAGATGCTGCAATCACTCACGCCACTTGCAGGACGATCTTGCCGATATGATCGCCGCCCTCCATGCGGGCATGGGCCTGAGCCGCGTCAGCCAGCGGGTAAACCTTGTCGATGATCGGCAGGCAGCGTCCGGCGCTGAGGGCAGGCCAAACGTATTCTTGCAGTTGATCGGCGATGGCGGCTTTCTCCGCCGCGGTACGCGCGCGCAGCAGCGAACCGGTGACCACCGCGCGTTTGCCGAGGATCGCCAGCAGATCGATGTCGTTGGCGCGGGCGCCGCCGAGAAAACCGAGCATCACCAGTCGGCCGTCCATCGCCAGTGCGCTGATGTTGCCGTTCAGATACGAGCCACCCATGATGTCGAGAATCACGTTCACGCCTTGATCTGCGGTCTTCTCGGCAATGACTTTGGCAAAATCTTCTTCCCGATAGTTGATCGGCTGCCCGCCAAGTTTACTGATTGCGGCGCATTTTTCAGGACTGCCGGCGGTGGCGAACGCCTCAATACCGAATTCACGACAGAGCATCAGCGCGGTGGTACCGATGCCGCTGGTGCCGCCGTGAATCAGCACGCAATGGCCTGTCTTGGCGGCGCCGAGGCCGAACAGGTTGGCCCAGACGGTGAAAAACGTTTCCGGAATCGCGGCGGCCTGGACCCAATCGACTCCATCCGGCACAGGCAAAGTCTGGCCGGCGGGTACCGCGCAATACTCGGCGTATCCGCCGCCATTGGTCAGCGCGCAGACCCGATCGCCGACCGCGAAACGCGTTACTCCAGCGCCAACCGCGACCACTTCGCCAGCCACCTCAAGTCCGGGAATCGGGTCCATCCCGGGTTTCATCGGATATTTGCCGGCGCGCTGCAAGGCATCCGGACGATTGATGCCGGCAGCGTGAACGCGGATAAGCACTTGGCCTTCGCCAACGGTCGGCAGAGGCACGCGCCTGGCTTGCAATACTTCAGGGCCGCCGGGTTCGGTGATTTCAATACGGGTCATTTCGTTGGGCAGTGACATTGTCGATTCCTGTGAAAAAGGTCGTGTAGATGGGAACGCTGGCAGCGCGCAATGATTCCCTTCAGTTCGCCGCGCAACGGGGTTCAGTTGTAGAGGGCAGCCAGCGCATGGCTTGCTCCAGCAGTAGAGCGACGACGATCGCGCCAGCGGCGATCACAAACAGCAGCGTGTGCTGGCCGCCCGAGGCATTGAACAATGCCGAATAGGCAAACCCGGCCAGCGCCTGAAAGGTTGCGAATGACACAGTGGCACGGCTCCAGGCGATCTGCTGACGGTGATGCGACGGCACCAGTTCATGCACCCGGGCCAAGGCCAGCGGCACGATGCCCGGCGGGAAAGAGCCGAGAATCACCGCCAGTAAAGCCAGCGCCAGAAATGAATGGGAGACGGCAAGCAAACCGAGGGCGATGGCTTGTACTACCAACACCAGTCGAATACCAGTACGGGCGCCAAGCTGGTCAGCCAGAAACCCGTAAGTCACCGGTCCGACAATCGCCCCCAGGCCATACATGACCCAGACCATTGCGCCGATATGCGCCCCGGCACCCAATCCACGCGCTACGTAATCCACCAGAAACACCATTGCAGGCACCAGCCCGGCGGCCATGAACGCGTATTGAGCGAATAACAGGTAAACGCCCGACGGTGTTGGCTCATCAGCCGACGTTGCGTGCGCAGCCACGGCATGCGTGGTATCCGCAGGCCAGCCGAACCAGCTCACCGCGGTCAGCAACAACGCCAGCGCGCCCAGTCCCAGCCATGTTGCCTGCAAGCCAAGAGTCAGCAGTGGCGGCACGATGGTGCCGGAGCCGGCAATCCCCAGGCCGATGCCGAGGAAGATTGCGCCACTGGCCAAGCCTCTGCGAGCAGCCGGAACGTGAGGCAGCACGGTTGCCGCCACCAGCACCATGATCGCGCCACCAGCAATCCCGGAGAGCAAACGCCAGCCGAAGAACCAGCTCACCGACAGCGGATAAGCACAGGCAAAAAATGCTCCCGTGACCGCGAGCATCATCAGGCGCAAGGCGTTGCGGTTGCCTGTTCGGTGAGCCATGGGCCGACCGAGCAGGGCGCCGATCAAGTAGCCGACCAGATTGGCCGCGCCGAGGTAGACGACATCATTGGCGGAAAACCACTGCGCCTGAATCAGCGAAGGGATCAGCGGCGTGTAGGCGAAACGCGCCAGGCCAATGCTGACCAGGCTGGCGCAAAGCCCGGCGAAGATCGGCAGCCAGATGCCGGTAGAGTTTGCAGTACGCATGATCGCGATCTCACAAGAGGTGTATGGCGCTCAGCTTATCGGCTATCTTTGCTGCGCATACGCAGCGATTAAGCGGCAGAGTGATGCAAAAATGCTTCAAAGAGGATCCGTATGAATTGGGATGATGCGCGAGTATTTCTGGCGGTCTGTCGCGAGTCGACATTGCGCGGGGCTGCGCGTGTTCTGGGCGTCGATCAGGCCACGGTCGGACGGCGCATTACTGCGCTGGAGAAGGCATTGAGCGCGACGCTGTTCCTGCGTACCTCCGACGGTTATGCGCTGACCGCCGTTGGTGAAACGGCGCGTAAAAGTGTGGAAAAAATGGAGCATTCGGCGCTGGAACTGGAGCGACACATCCACGGGCTGGATGACCGTCTGACCGGTAACGTACGGGTCAGCACCACCGACTCGATGGCCATTGACTTCATCATTCCGGCGATGGCGCGCCTTCATGATCAACATCCAGATGTGCAGATCCAGCTGGATGCGTCGACGCAAATCCTCAGTCTGGCCAAGCGCGAAGCGGATATCGCGGTGCGCAATACCCGGCCGGATAACCCTGATCTGATCGCTCGGCGAATCGCCCGTTGGCCTGTAGGACTTTTCGCTGCGCAGGCCTATGTCGATCGCCATGGAGAACCGCAGCCCGGCAGCGCTTTCGAGGGCCATGATCTGGTGGTCTATCAGCCGTACTTACTGAGCAAAAAAGACCTTACGCTGGTCTCTGAACCGTTGACCCGCGGACGCATCGTCACCACGCTCAGCTCCAGCCTTCTGGTGCGCCGCTCGATTGCCGCTGGCCTCGGGGTAGGCGAGATGCCTGTTTACATGGGCGAACGCGATGGTCTCGTCAGACTCTGGCCGGAGCGGACCCGGCCGCAGCCGTATGAAGTCTGGCTGGTCACCCACGCCGACCTGCGTCACACCGCGCGGGTACGGGCGGTCATCGAGCAGATCGTTGAGGCTTTTGCGCTGGAAAACGAATAAGTGGTTCAGGGTTTTGCCGAGGCTACAACTGCTGACGAAACAGCCTACGTCCGAGGCAGAATGGGCCGGCTTGTTGTAGGCAGTGATGAGTTCTATTGTGACTGCAGCTCGATGCGAACCTCAGTTACGCATCGAAACGAAGAGCCAGGGAAGGCCGCGTAGCCATAGAAAGGTGCCGAATTGAAAATCAGGGAAGTGAATCAATATGCGGTCACGGACAGATCGAATGCAGGGCGGGACAGGCAAACCATGAGCAGCATAAGTCGCGAAGAATTCGATGCCAGGATAGAGACCATCGAGACGAGGATGGACGGCCGCGTGGCAGAAATGCGCGCCGACATTCGCGGGTTCCTGGCTGCTCAGGCAGAGCGGGACAAGGCCCTGCAGGAGCGGGACAAGCGTTATGACGTTATGTGGATGGGCGTGCAGAAAATTGCCGACGAATCGCGGGAAGCGATCAGGCAGGCATCGACGGTAAAGGCCAATTACTGGGCGGCCACCACTGTGCATTTTCTCGGCGTGGCTTCCTTGCTGGTTGGCGCACATTTCGCCAATCAGGCGGCGGTGTTGACCACGATCCAAACCACGCTGGCAGCGATTCAGATTGGCAAAGAGGTATCGTCACCCAAACCGGTCGTACAACCCTCAACAGTGCCGCCGCAATAAAAAACGGCCTTCAGTGGAAGGCCGTTCTGCATCGAGCCAGATCATGGCATTTCCGGCAACTCCTGAGGGCGCAAGTCGAACACCAGCACTTCGGAATCGATACCGTTGCTCAAAGTGAGCAGCTGTTCTTCACGAACCCGCACGCCGTCGCCTTCCTGCAAGGCTTGGCCATTGAGTTCGACACTGCCACGCGCAACGTGCACGTAGGCGTAACGATTGGCCGGCAATTTCAGCGTGGCACTTTCCTTGCCGTCGAATAACCCGGCGTAGACCCGCGCATCCTGACGGACTTTCAGAGAACCGTTGCTACCGTCCGGCGAGATGATCAGTTGGAGGCGCCCGCGTTTTTTCTGCGCGCTGAAATGTTCCTGTTGATAGCGCGGTTTAGCGCCGCTGACGTCCGGCACGATCCAGATTTGCAGAAAGTGCACGGGCTTGGTGGCCGAGTGGTTGAACTCACTGTGCGCCACGCCGCTGCCGGCACTCATCAATTGCACGTCGCCCGGACGGATCACCGAGCCAGTGCCGAGGGTGTCCTTGTGTTCCAGCGCGCCTTCGAGCACATAGGAAAAGATCTCCATGTCGCGGTGCGGGTGCTGGCCAAAACCTTTGCCTGCCGCGACCCGGTCATCGTTGATCACCAGCAGATCGGAGAAACCCTGTTCACGCGGATTGCGGTAGCTGGCGAAAGAAAAGGTGTGAAACGACTTCAACCAGCCGTGATTGGCGAGGCCGCGATCGGAGGCTTTGCGAAGAGTCAGCATGATGAAATCTCCTGGTTGGACGTGAATTCGTCCGAGTGAGGAGAAGGTTACTGGTTACCTTGGGAGGCAATAAGTAGATGGAAATTGAAAGACTGTCCGGATCAGGTTGACAGTTTTGCGTTATGGTTCACGCATTCGAACACGCTCATGACGACACAGTCGGCCATAATGCCCCGGCCGTAGCGTGCGTATTGACCCTTGAATATGTGTGATGCCTCCCATGAAAACCGTGGCAATGGTGCTGTTCCCCGACTTTCTGATGCTCGACATGGCCGGGCCGCTGGAAGTGTTTTCAGTCGCCAACCGTTATCTGAAACCTGATTTGCACTATCAACTGACGACACTAGGGACGGAGCGCGGCTTGCTCAAGGCTTCCAATGGTGTACAGGTTCAGGCTGATCTGCACATCGACGAGGCGGCCGAGCGCTATGACCTGTTATTGGTGCCCGGCGGCCCCGGCGCCTATAACCAGAGATTTCCCGAGCTGTTTGGCTGGCTGAAGCAAGCCGTGCCGCGCGCGGAGCGTTACGGTTCGATTTGTACCGGCGCATTCATCCTCGGCCATGCCTGCCTGCTTGATGGTTATCGCGTCACCACGCACTGGAACTACACCGAGCGCCTGATCAAGGCTTTCCCGAAAACCACGGTGACCACCGACCAGATCTACGTTGAGGATCGCAATCTCATCACTTCGGGGGGCGTAACCGCTGGCATCGATCTGGCGCTGGCGGTGGTGGCCAGGGATCACGGCAAGAAAATCGCCCAGGACGTCGCCAAGGTGTTGTTGGTGGTCATGAAGCGTCAGGGCGGGCAAGCGCAGTTCAGCCCGTTGATGGCGGCCGTCTCACCGCAAGAAACGCCCATCACCCGCGCGCAGAATTACGTACTTGAACACTTGGATGAGCCCTTCACAGTGGAGCGCATGGCCGGATTGGCCAATATGAGCGCACGGCACTTTGCTCGCCTGTTTGCTCGTGACATCAACATGACGCCGATGGAGTTTCTGCAGAATGCCCGCATTGACTGCGCGCGAAACCTGTTGGAAACCAGCGATCTGCCGCTAAAAACCATCGCTTATAAAAGTGGTTTTGGCAGCGTTCGGCACATGCGCTCGCTATTCGCCGAGAAGCTCGGTCTTACGCCGTTACAATACCGCGAACAGTTCAGCTAGAGCGGTTGTGTCCGTCAGACGCAGCCGGATGTCCGTGCTGCGTCGGCTCCGGCGGTTGTATCGTCACGCAACAGTGCCAAGATGTTTGGCATGAATAATCACAACGACACAAGCCACGGTTCAGTGCTGCGTTTTGGCCCCTACGCCTTTCATGTGCGCCAGCGTCTGGTCCTTGAAGGCGAGCAGCCGCTGCGCATGGGTGGGCGCGCCATGGACATTCTTCAGGTGCTGCTTGAACACGCGGGGCAGGTGGTCAGCAAAGAGCAGTTGATTGCTCGTGTGTGGCCGACATCGATCGTTGAAGAGATCAACCTGCGGGTGCACATCGCGGCGTTGCGCCGCGCACTGGGCGACGGCACCAACGGCCAGCGTTACATCATTCACGTGGCGCAATGTGGTTACAGCTTTGTCGCCCCGGTTGAGCAGGGTACGAGCGAGGCGCTGACCATGCCCGCTGCCGCGCTCACGCCCCTGCACAATCTTCCGGCACGACTGACGCCAGTCAGTGGGCGCGACGCCCTGATCGGTAGTCTGGTTCGACAAATGCCTGTATGTCGCTTGATGACGATTACCGGTGCGCCGGGTGTTGGCAAAACCACTGTGGCATTGCGCGTGGCGGAATTGCTGCTGCAATACTTTCGCGATGGCGCCTGGTGGGTCGACCTTGCCAGGCTCGAAGATGACAAGCTCTTGCTCGACCACCTGTTGCACACCCTGAACGCAGACTTTTTCACACTGACGGGCCGGCACGCCTTGTTGGTGCTGGATAACTGCGATCACCAGCGCGACAGTTGCGCGGCTCTGGTAGAGACCCTGTTGCATGTCGCGCCTCGCCTGTCGATTCTGGTCACCGGCCGCGAAGCCTTGCACATTCCACAGGAAGCCGTTCATTACGTGCCGCTGCTGGCGATTCCCAAGCGCTCGACATTGAACACCGTCGAAGAAACCATGGGCTATCCGGCGGTGCAGTTGTTCGTCAATCGCGCGCGAGCGCGGCAACAGGGCTTCAGTTTGCGTCAACAGGATTTGCCAGGTGTGCGCGAAATCTGCCGCCAACTGGACGGTCTGCCGCTGGCGATCGAGCTCGCCGCTGCGCAGATCGACGCGCTGGGCTTGATCGGCTTACAGGCCCAGGTTGAAAACGGTCTGCAGTTGCTTGGCCAAGGCCGGCGCACCGCGGAACCACGCCATCAGTCGATGGCCGCTGCGATCGATTGGAGCTTCCAGTACCTGACGGAAATGGAACAGCGTGTGCTGCTGCGTCTGTCGGTGTTCAGCACGGGCTTTACTCTGGAGGCTGCGCTTAGCGTGATCAGCAGCGTGGATCTGGCGGGATCCAGGTTGAGCGCAATTATCGAAGGGTTGGCGCGCAAGTCGTTGCTCATTCAAGAACCCAACCGGGCAACGGCGCGCTATTGGATGCTCAACACCGTACGCCGCTATGCTCGTGATCGCTTTGAGCGCAGCGACGACAGGCTCGAACTGCAACAGCGTCATGCGCGCTATCTCAGCCGCACGCGCAATGCGTCAGGCCGGGCACTGCTCGCGCAGGCTGTCGAGTAGCAGGCGGACCTTGCGCAAGTCCGGTGTGGCGTAGCCTTCGGTGAAGCGCTGGTAGAGGGGGCTGAGCAAATCCAAAGCTTCGCGATGGCGGGACTGGCGTTGCCATAGCTGAGCAAGGTCCGTGGCGCTGCGCAGTTCCCAGGCCAACGCGCCTTGGCTTCTGGCGATGGTCAGCGCTTGTTGCAGGATTTGTTCGGCTTCTCGGGTTTCAGCGGTGTCTGAGCAGGCCGATTCGCGAGCAGGCTCGCTCCCACAGGAAACAGCGCACAACTCGGAATTTGCGCCCGCCCCCGCCCCCGTGTGGGGGCGCGCCTGGAGCCGCAGGGGGG
>NZ_JASCPT010000060.1:0-34341 GCF_029959775.1 Pseudomonas sp. PS01270
GTGCAGACGCAGAACAGCTGAAAGCTTCGCGAGCAGGCTCGCTCCCACAGAGGTTGTGTGAATTGCACATGGTCTTTTGTGGGAGCGAGCCTGCTCGCGAAGGGGCCATCCCGGACAAAGGAAATATTCAATGATGCCAGTAGACGCCCCTCAACCCGTCGCCACCTCGGCCATCACGATAGACGATGCCCGCCAGCGCTTTGCGCAGTGGCGCGAGGGCAAGGCCGGCAAGGTGCTGGCGGTTTCGGTGATCGGCGACAGCTACACCGCCGGGCAGGATTTCTATCTGAACAAACTGGTGCAGCGAGTGGCCGCCGAGGTGGGTTTCGCCGGCCCCGGTTACGTCGGTTTCAACCACGGCGCGGCGCTGGGCGGCACGCACTTCAAATACACCCGCAGCAGCGACAAATACTTCGGCGGCGGCTGGAAGGTTTCCGAGCTGGGCCAGGCCAGTCCGGACAGTCGCACGATCAGCGGCAAGCCGGGCGCCTGGTTGCAAGTCGATGCCAGCCCTTCGCCGCGCATCGATACCACGGTCACTCAGGCGAAACTGTTGTATCTGGGCAGCGGCGAATCCGACGAGCTGCGCTATCGCTGGTCGCCCGCGCAAGCCTGGCAACCGTTGAAACTCGCAGGCTCAGGCGTTCAGGAAGTCGCGCTAGCGGGCGTTCCATCAGCCGCAGACTGGTCATTCAGACTGGAAGTGGTGAAGGGCGCGCCCACGTTGTTCGGCCTTTGGATGACGAATGATGAGAAGGGCATTCGGGTGTCGAAACTGGCGGCCTCCGGCGCGGCATCGGCGGATTTCTTTCACGCCGATCGACAGTGGCAGACGCAATGGAAAGCCGTGGTGTCGAAGATCCCGGCCGACGTTTACCTGATCATGCTCGGCGGCAACGATCAGGGCTTCGGCGTCAAACCTGCGCAGTACCTGCAAAACGTTCAGGGCCTGGTGAGCATGCTGCGCGAGATTCAGCCGGCGGCGAGCATCAACCTGATCATGCGTCAGGACACCACGCGCTCCAGCGCTTACCCGATGTCGGCCTATGCGCAGGTCCTCGAGCCGTGGGCGCGGGAGCAGCAGCTCGGTTTTGCCAACCTGCAATGCGCGTTCGGCCCCGACGTCAAACGCTACGCCAGCGCGATGATCGGCCCGGACAAGATTCATCCGTTGCCGGCCACGGGCGGGAAGGTGATTGCCGATTATTTTTATCGCTGGATAACGGGTACGAGTACCGGTTGCGACGACTCGCCACCATGATCGTTCCCACGCTCCGCGTGGGAACGCCGCCCGGGACGCTCCGCGTCCCTCCGCAGCGTGACGCAGAGCGTCACTGGATGCATTCCCACGCGGAGCGTGGGAACGATCAATGCTGACTGTGCCGCCGCTTTCGCGAGCAGGCTCGCTCCCACAATGGATCGGCGTGACGCCCGGGTGATCAGGCGTCGTGCTTGAAGGCGTCGATGAGCCCCAACAGTTCGTCAAGCTTGCGCGGCATCAACCGCGCATCACAACGGGTTTCAACATTAATGATGATCGCCGGATCGTTGCAGCAGATGCGCACGCGAAAACGCCAGTCGCTGAAGATCACTTTCAGGCCATCGCGGTCATCCATTTCCAGCGCCTGTTCGCCATACAACGCTTTCAGGTGCGCGAGCAGCGGATAGGGATCGCGCATCGGCCGGCGTATATCGCCGGACGCAGGAAACACACCGATCCGCTCCACCAGCAGAATCGTGCCCAGCCAGGTCTCATTGGCGCTGGGCAGCGGTTGATGGCGCGACAACCAGCTCATCACCCCGAGGTTGCCCACCTCACGTTCAATCTCTGTCGAATGTTGTGCAATGTTCATGGTTGCCTGCCTCTGGTGATGGGGGGCCGTCTCAGCGGCCCTTGAGGTACACGTTGTCGTAGCAGAAATTGGTCGCTTGCAAGTAGCCCTCGGCATCGCCGCAATCGAAGCGCAGGCCTTTGAATTTGTAGGCCAGCACGCAGCCGTTCTGCGCCTGTTTCATCAGTGCGTCGGTGATCTGGATTTCGCCGCCCTTGCCCGGTTCGGTGTCGGCGATCAGGTCGAAGATGTCCGGGGTGAGGATGTAGCGCCCGATGATCGCCAGATTTGACGGCGCGTCCTGCGGCGCCGGTTTTTCCACCATGTTGTTGACCCGGTAGATGCCCTCGGAAATCAGCTCACCGGCAATCACCCCGTACTTGTGAGTCTGGTCGGCCGGGACTTCTTGGATGGCGACGATCGAGCAGCGGAACTTCTTGTACAGCTGAATCATCTGCGACAGCACACCGTCGCCTTCGAGGTTCAGGCACAGGTCGTCGGCCAGCACCACGGCAAACGGCTCGTCGCCGATCAATGGGCGACCGCTGAGAATGGCATGGCCCAGGCCTTTCATTTCCACCTGACGGGTGTAGGAGAAGGTGCAGGTGTCGATCAGCTCGCGGGTGCCGGCGAGGAATTTCTCTTTCTCGGTGCCACGGATTTGATGCTCGAGTTCGTAGCTGATGTCGAAGTGGTCTTCCAGCGCGCGTTTGCCCCGGCCGGTGACGATGGCCATGTGTTGCAGGCCGGCGTCCCGCGCTTCTTCAACGGCGTATTCGATCAACGGCTTGTTGACGATCGGCAGCATCTCTTTCGGCATGGCTTTGGTCGCCGGCAAGAAACGCGTGCCGTAGCCGGCAGCGGGGAACAAACATTTACGAATCATAAAAGTATCCTGGACAGTCATGGAACACAGGCGACGGTTGCGCACCAGAAAGTGGCGGCAAGTTTCAATGATTATTGAAGGCTTACTTTAATACCCGAGTCAGGTTGTTGCTGGCAATTAGTTGCGCTGTTAAAAAGCGCTAATGTTATGAGATGTCGACTACTTGGTTATTAGTTATTTTTAGTCGGTATCTGTCGATAGTGATAAGTGTCCAGGGAGTGCTAATAAGTACCCGTCAAACAGTTTGACCGGCAAAAATAATTATTGCCAGTGGTTGAACTAAATTTGTTTGAGGTTGTTGTCGCCCTGTTTGTGTGAATTGCTCCGCATCTCCACCAGGCATGGCTTGACACGCTACCGGGTATTTATTCAATGACGGACCGCGCTATGAAGATTCTGGTAACGGGTGGTGCCGGCTATATCGGCTCGCATACCACACTTGCATTGCTTGAGGCAGGTTATGAAGTTGTCGTTCTGGATAATCTTTGTAACAGCAGCGACGCAGCACTTCACGCCGTTGAAGCCATTTGCGGCAAAAGTGCATGGATGATTCGCGGCGATGTCTGCGATCGGCCGCTGCTCGACCGGATTTTCCGCGAGCATCAGATCGACGCCGTGCTGCATTTCGCCGGGCTCAAAGCCGTGGGCGAGAGTGTGCGCAAGCCGCTCGAATACTACGAAACCAACGTCGGCGGCAGCATCACCCTGTGTCAGGCGATGGCAGCGGCGGGGGTGTTCCGGCTGGTGTTCAGTTCCTCGGCGACGGTGTACGGCGAGCCTGAAGAGATGCCGATTCGCGAGGATTTTCCTACGGGCAATCCGACCAATCCCTACGGTCAGTCCAAGCTGATCGTCGAGAACGTGCTGCGCGACCTGAGCCTCGCCGAGCCGCGCTGGAGCATAGCGCTGCTGCGCTACTTCAACCCTATCGGCGCCCACGCCAGCGGGCACATGGGCGAAGACCCCAACGGCATTCCGAACAATCTGGTGCCGTATATCAGCCAGGTTGCGGTCGGCAGCCTGCGCGAGCTGTCGATCTTCGGTAATGATTACCCGACCGCCGATGGCACCGGCGTGCGCGATTACATTCATGTCGTCGATCTGGCGGATGGGCATTTGAAAGCGTTGCAGTCGATCAGCGAGCGCACCGGCATCCACACCTGGAACCTCGGCACCGGCGATGGCTACAGCGTGCTGCAAGTGCTGCATGCCTTCGAACAGGCCTGCGGGCGGCCGGTGCCGTACCGGATGATGCCGCGCCGCGCCGGTGATATCGCCGAAAGTTTTGCCGATGCTTCGAAAGCGGCGAAAGAGCTCGGCTGGAAAGCCACGCGCAACTTGCAGGACATGGTCGCCGACACTTGGCGCTGGCAATCGAATCATCCCAATGGTTATTCGCGATGATGGCCATTTAGTCCGATGTTAGTTTCAGTCAGGTTGTTAGATAACGTCGGGAAATTACACTGGCAATGCCATTTGCAAATCCGTAGATATAAACCTGCCGTTCGACTTTAGCAGTTGCACAGGACTGTGAAAGAACAACGGATCTTGTTCGCGCTCTTTGCGGACTTGAAAGCTACCAGCTCTGACACAGATCTGTTTTTAACAGTTCGAATGTTAGAAAGGAGTTGTTATGAAAAAAGTGATGGCAGTTGCCCTGTTGACGATGTTGAGCAACTGGGCTGCCGCCGCTGAAGCGCCGTTGACAGCGGTAACCAATGTAGGTGGCAGTGTGGCGGCTTCGCAAGCGCCCGCGGCCAGTACTGCAATGGTTGCCAGTGCTGTAGCGGCGTCCAACAGCGGTGGCAGTGCCAACGGCGGTACCACCGGTACGACGGGTACCACCGGTACAACCGGCACGCATAACTAACAGGAACATTTGTTAGTGCAGTACAGAGTCGCCCGACGCAAGTCGGGTGACTTTGTTTTTTGGATTCGCCCTTGAATAGCGTAGTGCCATTATGACTCGTAGTGTTTATCTTTTAATGTTGGCAAGTCTCGCTTTGCAAGGTTGCATGTTTTCCCCCGGCCAGTACCTGAGCACCAGCGATATCACCCGCCAGGGTGCCAGCGAAAGCAGTCGGGTCGAGCTGATTCCGATCACCCCGAAACTGATCGCCATGAACCGCGCCACGCAGAAGCGTGAGTCGCTGCCGGCGGAGCTGCTGGTGACGCCGGCGGAATATCGCATCGGCAACAATGACGTGCTGTACATCACCGTCTGGGATCACCCGGAGCTGACTGCCCCCTCCGGCGCGCAACAACAGATCGATGCCAACGGCCGTCTGGTGCGCTCCGATGGCACGCTGTATTACCCGTTCATCAAGGAAGTCCAGGCCGCCGGCCGGACTATCCAGCAACTGCGCGCGGACATCGAACAGCGCTTGTCGGCATTCATCGCCGAGCCGCAGGTCGACGTCGCGGTGTTGCGCTTCGCCAGCCAGAAAGTCGTGGTCACCGGCGCCGTGACGAAGGCCGGCCCGCAAGCGATTTCGACCAATCCGCTGAGCGTGGTCGAAGCCCTCGGTTCCGCTGGCATCGACACCAATAATGCCGACTTGTCGGGCCTGCTGCTGACGCGCAACGGGCGGGTCTATCCACTCAATCTCGACACGCTCAATCAGCAGGATTCCGAACTGCAGAACGTCTACCTCAAGGGCGGCGATCAGCTGTATCTGCCGTACAACGACAACAAGCGCATCTACGTCATGGGCGAGGTCAACCAGCCGCGCGCGCTGAGCTTCAAGACCGCAACCATGAACCTGTCCGACGTGCTCGGTTCGGTCGGTGGCCTGAGTCAGACCAGTTCCAACGGCAACGCGGTGTACGTGATTCGCGGCGTGGAAAATCTCGACGTCGAGCCGGCGAAGATTTATCAGCTCGAAGCCGAATCGCCGACCGCCATGGCGCTGGCCTCGCACTTTCAGGTGCGGCCGCAGGATGTGGTCTACGTCGGCCCGGCCAATGTCACTCGCTGGAACCGTTTCATCAGCCAGTTGGTGCCGTCGGCGTCGATTGTCGGCACCGGGGCTTCGGCAGCGAAGAACTGGAGCGAATACAGCAACAACAGCAAATAAGGCCGCCCGACTGTGAACCTATTGAAAGTGGGCGTCTGCCTGATGGCGGCCTCGTTGCTGTGCGGCTGTAACCCGCTGATGAGCGCATCGCTGAACAACCTCAAAGCCGCCGTCGTCGGCCCCGACGAGGTTGATGTGACAGCGGCCGAAGTCGCCGGGGTCAACTACCCGCAACTGAAACTGACCACGCCATCCGGCTCAGGCGTGCTGGCGCTGGTGCGCGAGCGTGAAGACCTGCAATTCTGGGTCGCCTCCGGCAAGCAGGTTTTGCTGCTGCGCGATGGCCTCGCCGTGCGCAGCATCGGCCTCGGTCTGCAAGGCGACCTGGATGGCACGCGGCTGGCCGATGACTCGCCGTTCAAGCAAGGCCTGCATCACGTCGCCGACGGTTTCACCACACGGCGCTGGATCGATCTGTACAAAGGCCAGGAAGTCGGCGTGATCGTCAACAGCCGCTTCTCCCGCCGCGCCACCGAGACCCTGGAAATTCTCGACAAGGCTTACTCGGTGCTGCGCATCGATGAACAGATCGACGCCCCAGCCATCGGCCTCAGCGCGACCAACCGTTACTGGGTCGACCCGCGAGACGGTTTCATTCTGCAGAGCGAGCAGCAACTGACCTCGCAATTGCGCGTGAAGCTGGTGCAATTGACTCCTGATCGCAGGCATCTGCCGTGAAGCGCTTAAGCCTAATCGCGGCGGGTTTTTTGCTGGTCGCAGGGGCGAGTCAGGCCGCCGTCACTGTGTCCGGCGACGTCGCCAATCCCGGTCCGATTGCATTGCCGCCGGGTGGACGCCTGTTCGATGTGATCAGCGAGGCCGTACCCAATACCGAAGGCTATTGGCTGGCGGGCGGCTTGTTGCGCCAGTCGCTGGTCGAGGAACAGACACGGCTCAAGGTTGGTGTGCTGTTCGATCTCGAGGTGCTGCAACGCATGGCGACGCTGTTTGATCGGCCAAGCCGCGCGGCACTGGCACAGCGCGTTGCTGAAGAAGTCCGACAAATGCCAGTGACCGGACGGCAGATCGCTGATCTGGATCCGGTGGCGGTGGAAGTCGGCTTCGCGCGCAACATTCGCCTGGATGACGGCGATCGGCTGATCTATCCGAAACGGGTTGATGAAGTGCAGGTGTTGGGCGCGGTCACCGAGCCATGTCACTTGCCGTACCAGCCATTGCAGGAGGCCCGCGAATATCTCGAAGGCTGCTCGATTCTCGACGATGCCGAGGCCGATTACCTGTGGTTGATCCAGCCCAACGGCGTCTCGCGGCGCGTCGGCATCGCGCACTGGAATCGCGAGTCCGGGCAGTTTCCGGTGGCCGGCAGCAGGATTCTGGTGCCGATAAAAAATGATGATCTAGATCCGCCTCTTCCTGAATTGAATCAGCAGTTGGCCGAATTCATTGCCACGCAGCTGGCCGAGGTGGTTCGTTGAAGTTACGTTTTGCAGCTGTGTTGTTATTGCCCTGCGGTCTGGCTCACGCCGAGCCGCGCATCACCCAGAATGACTTCGGTGGCGCCGGTCTGTTGCAGACGCCGACGGCGCGCATGGCCCCGGCCGGCGAGCTGAGCGTCAACGCCAACCGCACCGATCCCTACAGCCGCTACAGCGTGTCGTTGCAACCGCTGGACTGGCTCGAAGGTTCGTTCCGCTACACCGCGATCACCAACCGGCCGTACGGCTCGGAGGCCCTCAGCGGCAGTCAAAGCTACAAGGACAAGGCGGTCGACGCCAAAGTGCGCCTGTGGCAGGAAAGCCACTGGGCGCCGGAAGTGGCGCTGGGCTTTCGAGATATCGGTGGTACCGGTTTGTTCTCCAGCGAATTCTTCGTCGCCAACAAGCGCTTCGACAATTTCGACTTCAGCGCCGGCATTGCCTGGGGCTACATCGGTAATCGCGGCGACTTCGACAACCCGCTGGGCTACGTCAGCAATCGCTTCGATACGCGCCCGGCGCTGGAAGGCACCGGTGACGTCAACTCCGGCTCGTACTTTCGCGGCAAGCCTTCACTGTTCGGTGGCGTGAGCTACCAGACGCCGTGGGATCGGCTGAGTTTGAAGCTTGAATTCGAAGGCAACGACTACAAAAACGAGCCGAAGGACAACGAGATCAAACAGGACTCGCCGATCAACCTTGGCGCGGTGTTCAAGGTGACCGATTCGATCGACCTGAGCGCTGCCTGGGAACGCGGCAACACGGCGATGTTCGGCGTGACGTTTCACACCAATTTCGTCAGCCGCAAGGCGCCGGCCAAGACTTACGATCCGACCCCCGAACCGCTGCCGGCGAAGGCGCCGACGACCTCGATGGAACAGGTCAACTGGGCCGATGTGTCGCGGCGTTTGCAGCAGAATGCCGGGTACAAGGTCGAGCGCATCAGCCAGCGCGATTCCGAACTGATCGTCTATGGCGAGCAGCAGCGTTATTTCCATTCGTCCAAAGCCGTTGGCCGCGCGAGCCGGATTCTCGACAACAGCGTCAACGACGACATCGACTGGTTCACCGTGGTCAACAAGCGCTACGACCTGCCGCTGGAAGAAACCAGCCTGCCGCGCCAGACCTTCCGCGAAGTGATCAACAATGAAGAACCGTTGGAGTCGTTGCACCGCACTACCGAAATCAACCCGGCGATGCCGCACAACGAGAAAACCCTCTACACCGAAGCGCCGCAGCATTTCAGCTATGGCGTGGGTCTGGGCTTCAAGCAGAACGTCGGCGGCCCGGACGGTTTGCTCTATCAATTCAGTGCGGATGCGGACGCTGAATATCGCTTCAACCGCAACACCTGGTGGAGCGGTTTGCTCAGCGCCAACCTGGTCAACAACTTTGACAAATTCGTCTACGACGCGCCGAGCGGATTGCCCCGCGTGCGCACGGATTTGCGCCAGTATCTGACCACGTCGAACACGACCATGCCGTTGTTTCAGCTCAGCCATGCCGAGCAGTTGGATAAAGACCTGTACGGCATGGTGTACGGCGGCTATCTGGAGTCGATGTTTACCGGTGTCGGCGCGGAAGTGTTGTTCCGCCCGACCGGCGAACGCTGGTCGCTGGGCGCGGACCTGAACTGGGTGCGCCAGCGTGATTTCGATCAGGGCTTTGCCTTGCGCGATTACTCGGTAGTGACCGGGCATATCACCGGCTATACCGACCTGCCGTTCGACACGCTGGCGGCGGTCAGTGTCGGGCGGTATCTGGCCGGAGACTGGGGCACCACCGTGGACATCTCGCGCGAGTTTTTCAACGGCGTGCGCGTCGGTGCCTGGGCAACCATCACCACGGCCAGTAGCGCGGAATATGGCGAAGGTAGTTTCGACAAGGGCCTGTACCTGTCGATCCCGTTCGACGAAATGATGAGCATGTCGACCATGCGCCGCGCCAACCTGGTCTGGGCGCCACTGACCCGAGATGGCGGCGCCAGACTGAGCCGCAGCTATCAACTGCACTCGATGACGGATAGCCGGGAAGGGGACATGTTCTATCGCAACTTCGAAAAGATTACCGAGTAAGCGCTGGTCTGTGGGAGCGAGCCTGCTCGCGAATGGTCCGGCACATCCAACATCTCCAGTGCCTGACACAACGCTTTCGCGAGCAGGCTCGCTCCCACAGGGTGTTGTGTTACAGCACAGTTTTCGACCCTAACCCTGATCCCTGTGGGAGCGAGCCTGCTCGCGAAGGCGCCGACACATTCAACATCGCCATCGCCTGACACACCGCTTTCGCGAGCAGGCTCACTCCTACACTTGATCGGCGTCACGCCACACATCCTGGTCATCACCCGAATCCCTGTGGGAGCGAGCTTGCTCGCGAATGGTCCGGCACATCCAATATCTCCAGTGCCTGACACACCGCTTTCACGAGCAGGCTCGCTGCCACAGGCTTTGTGACTGCATTCGATACCGGTTACCCAAATCCCGCCCACAAAAAAGGGGACTTTCGTCCCCTTGTGATCTGCAGTGCTAAGCCTCAGTAAATATCCTTCGACAACAACGTAAACGGCGTCTTCACCAGGATCTTCAGATCCAGCCACAACGACCAGCTGTTGATGTACTGCAGGTCGATCTCGACACGCTTCTGCATCTTGTCGATGGTGTCGGTCTCACCGCGGCAGCCACTGATCTGCGCCAGGCCAGTGATGCCCGGTTTGATTCGGTGACGGGCCATGTAAGCGAGGATCTTGCCCGAGTAGTAATTGTTGTGCGCCACCGCATGCGGCCGTGGACCCACCAGCGCCATGTGCCCCTGCAACACGTTGAACAGTTGCGGCAACTCATCCAGGGAAGTGCGGCGAATAAAACGGCCTACTGCGGTAATGCGCGAGTCATTGCGGCTGGCCTGTTTCACTTCGCGGTCATCGTGGACACGCATCGAGCGGAATTTCCAGACCTTGATCACCTTGCCGTTCCAGCCATGGCGGTCCTGCTTGAAAAATACCGGGCCGGGCGAATTGATTTTCACCGCCAGAGCGATGATCAACAGCAGCGGACTGAGCGCGATGATCGCCAGGAATGCCACGGTTTTCTCAACCAGACTCTTGCTCAGAGCAGCGGTGGGGCGGCTGGTCAGCGGGCTTTCGTTGAGGTAAATCGCCGGCAAGCCGTCCACGACTTTCACCGAGTGGTTGAGCAGGGTCAGGCTGTTCAAGTCCGGCACCCACACTACATCGACGTTAGCCCCGAGTAAGTCGACATACATCGCTTCGATTTTCGCGGCTTCGCACAGCGGCAGAGTAATGTAGAGGCGGCGAATGTCGTGGGCTTCGATCAGCTCGAGCAACTCGTCCTGAGCACCTACTACACGCGGTGCGTCGGAAGCGAGGACCGGTTTGTCACCGTTGCTGACCAGACCGATCAGCGGCAGGTTTTCCAGTTGGCTGAGTTTTTTCGCCAGGCCCAACGCCAATTCGCCAGTACCGACGATCAACGTCCGGTGTTCGCTTTTACGCGAACGCTGGTAGTACTTGGAAAACGCATGCAGCGGCGCGTAGAGGAACGCCTGACCGAGGAAGCCATACACCGCCCAGCTGAGAATCACCTGACGGGAAAACAGCTCATCGGCCTGGCAGACAAACGCGATGCACGCCAGCGCGGCCATGGTCATCGACCAGCCCATGAACAAGCGGCCGAGGCCGGTGAGGTAGTTGTCGCGTTTGCGATAAACGCCGCTGAATGTGTAAGCCGGCACCGAAGCCAGGACGGCGAGGGTGGCGCACATTCGGTAGTAGAACGCGACGGTGCCGGTGTGCTGTTCAGCGAGAATGAACAGCAGCGTCACAACGAAAGCCTGTGCCAGCGCCCATTGGCCCCAAAAGGTCAGTCCCTTGAGGCCCGTGCTTCGATTAATACTGAGAGAAAGATCCATACGATATCCCCAAAAGACGTCCATTCAGGTTTCAACAGTTGAAAGCCGAGTTGTTATGCAGACTTATTGTTTTTGTTTTAGCGAGTGTCTTGAGGTAACAACATCGAGAGCCGAACTGTCGTCAGCCAATAGACTAAGTTATTGCCGGGAATGGTGTCTGACGAGTTCTAACAAGATGGCACAATGCCAACTTTTTAATATTTAAATAGAAGGTTGTTAGAAAAGGTCGTAGAGCGGGGGATGAAAAGGCGGGGGCGTATTTGTTACTGTTGAAGGGTGGAGGCAGGGAAGCTTTTATCGAGTCAGGGAGGGTGAACCCAAACAGAGTGCTCTTCTTGTTGTTGTAGTCGCACTTTATCTGTTTGTCTTGGTTTGCGCGTCGCTTGTGATTAAGCAACGACTTCCTGGATCAGGCAATATCCGCGATTTCTTACGGCTCGGAACAATCGCTCGCCATTACTCGCACTCTTGAACTTGTCCTGCAATCGGCTCAGGCACATTTCCAGGCCACGGTATTGCTCGGGTTCCCGACCAATGCTGATGATCAGGTCATCACGACTGACCACGCGCTCTTCATGGCTCAGCATTTTCCTCACCAGCGCGGTTTCCAGGCCAGTGAGGCTGATCGCAATATTGTCCTTGAGCAACACGCCTTGTTCATCGTCAAGATGCCAGGTGTCGCTGCAAGGCTCGGTGCTGTCGCTGACATTGGAGATATGAGCGCGTTCTGCACTGCGGGTCGGGAAGCTTTGAAACGGATTATCTGTCTGCGCGGCTCGCCATTCATTTTCAAGAGTGGCCAGTATGCGTTGAGTATCATGTTCGATACTGCGCGCAACATTCTTTCGGCTGAGGCTTGGGTAACTGAACTCCATGACCATCGGGGCGGAAGAGGGCGAAGCAACACCTTCAACAAACATTTGTGCCTGCGACGTGCCAAACGAATTGAAACGCTCACTGGACAAGATGCTTTCCAGTTCACGTTGCGACGTTGTGCTGTGCGTCACAACAACAAAATATTTTCTGGGGAGGGTTGTACTCGTTTCCATGTCTCTCTCCTAAATACACACCAAAATTGGCTAAAAGATAAATCGGCAGGCGAGCAATGACTTCCTCGGAAGTAATCGTAGGCAGGGTTCTGGCCGAAAATGGCCATCGATAAATTCCACTCGATCTGCTGCTATGTTATGGAGTTTTATTGTTATGTGGCGTGATGCCGTGCTCATTCAAGTGCTTGAGTTTTAATAAGTATGAGGCGCAATTGGAACGATATGGCTGCATCAGACGATCCTTCGTACGTATGCAAAAGGGAAGACTGCCCGAGACTCAGGCAGTCGATATCAGGCCCCGCATCAGGCGATAGCCGTAGCCGCGGATGCTCTGAATCGCGTTTGTACCATACATGTCCTTGATTTTTCCACGCAAGCGACTGATTGATTTTTCCAGTGCCCGAGGGTCGTAGAAATTGGCGTTGAGGCCCATGATGCTGGCGATTTCATCATGACTCAGAATGTGATTGCCGGTGTGCGCAAAGGCCTCGAGGATCTTCATTTCGGCGAAAGAGATATCCAGTTTGCGCCGACTGTCCATCAGGCAGATCCGCGTCGGATCAAGCGTGAGATTGATATCTCGTTGCCAGTCTTCGCTGTTGAAGAACTCCGCCAGCAAGTCTTCGCTGTCATCGCTCAATGTGTTGAGCTTGATACAGGCATCCGCTCCGGCGAGGAAATACTTGATCTTGTTGACGGCGCCGCGGCCGGTGACAATTGCGCAAATAAGCGGCTTCAAGTTGTCATCGCGCAGGGTCTGCACCAGGGCCAGATTTTCTTCGATGGCTTGTGGACTATCGATGATGACGAAAATGGCGCGGTAGGAACCGATGTAACCGTGCTGCTTATATGAACTAGTGAAAGCACCTGTTTCCAGGATCATATCGGGCTGCACGTGCTTTGCGATCAGCGATCTGAAATGATCAGCCACACCCAGTGTACGACCCAGAGCAAGAACACCGGATTCATCATTTGTCGGGCGCGGACTTCTCGTCGCCAAGTTCCCTGAGAGCATCATGCGTTGACTCGAATTAGGTGCTGACATCGGGATGTTAAAGCACCGGTTCTTATCTGTGACTGACAATTGGTAACATTTGCGCGGATTTTAGACGTGTCTCCCGAGATTTCTAACAATAACTAAGCTTTTCAGGCTTTTAGTTGATTTTCTCGGGGTTGTGAACTAGCGCGTAGATGATGGCTATATGCAATGGTGCCACTATTTTGAGCTTGTGGCGATGGCTTTGTCTATGTCCTTTTGCCACTGATTGGCCATGTCAACAATGTGTGAGGTTGATCACACTTCATATCTGAACTGAAATATTTGTTGTAATAGATGTAAATATTTTCCGTTTAGTTCGTCGGCCGACGATTACTAACAGCTCTTGAGTCTAACTCTGCATAAACTCTATTCTTCCGGATCGGCGAATCGCTGTATGCATTACTTCAGATACTCAACCCCTGAGTGTTATTGAACCGGTCGCTCACCCTGAGTGCTCTGACGGAGGATTAATGGATTTCTGGACCCTTTTCCAGGTATTGATATTGGGCGCGGTAGAAGGCTTGACCGAGTTCTTGCCCATCTCGAGTACCGGCCACCAGATTATTGTCGCCGACCTGCTCGAGTTTGGCGGCGAACGTGCCATGGCGTTCAATATCATTATTCAACTGGGGGCCATTCTGGCTGTGGTCTGGGAATTTCGTCCGAAGATCTTCGAAATCGTCAAAGGCCTGCCCACCGAGCGCAACGCGCAACGTTTCACCCTTAATCTGCTGATCGCGTTTTTCCCGGCCGTTATCCTCGGCGTGTTATTCGCCGACGCGATTCATGAATACCTGTTCAACCCGATCACCGTTGCGGTGGCCCTGGTTGTTGGCGGCATCGTCATGTTGTGGGCCGAACAGCGCAGCCATGTAGTCAGCGTCGAACATGTCGACGACATGCGCTGGTCCCACGCGTTGAAGGTCGGTTTCGTACAATGCCTGGCAATGATTCCCGGCACCTCGCGCTCCGGCTCGACCATCATCGGCGGGCTGCTCTTCGGCCTTTCGCGCAAAGCCGCCACCGAGTTCTCGTTCTTCCTCGCCATGCCGACCATGGTTGGTGCCGCCGTTTATTCCGGCTACAAATACCGCGACCTGTTCCAACCCAACGACCTGCCAGTCTTCGCCCTCGGCTTCGTCACCGCGTTCATCTTCGCCATGATCGCCGTGCGTGGCCTGCTGAAATTTATCGCCAACCACAGCTATGCCGCGTTCGCCTGGTACCGGATCGGTTTTGGTTTGTTGATTCTGGCAACCTGGCTGTTTGGCTGGGTCAACTGGACCGCCGCAGCGGCCGCCTGATCACTGCGCGCTGATCAACGCCGCCACGGCGAGATCGTTTAACGTCGAATCCGACGACTCCTGACGAAAGCGCTGCAAGGCCGAGGTGAAATACGCAGCCTGCAGCATGCCGTCGCTGGCCAGATAGAGTCGTGCGTCTTCTTGCTCCTCGGCAGAGTAAACACGCTTGTGACTGTCGGTCGTTTCCTGGCTAGACGAAATAGGTGCGAGGATTAAAGACACCAAAGTGAAGCCGGAAAGCTGCGTCACCTCCCACGGCGTATCGGTACGGCCCATGCAAAAGCCATCGCAGTGCGCATAAACGTTGGAAGTGAAGCTGAACAAAGCGAGGAGGGTGAAACGCTTGAAACGTGAAAAAGTAAACGCGGGCATAAACAAAAGACATCCTGTCAGTACATCAAAATACCGGGCAACGCTCATGCGCCGCCCGCACACTCAAACCATCAATCAACGACCTTCAAGCAACTCAGCCGCCTGATCCAGCAACGCCAGCGGATCCTTGGCCTTGTGAATATCCACCGACAACAACTGACGAAACTTGCGCGCCCCGGGGAACCCGGTGCCCAGGCCCAGCACATGCCGCGTGATGTGATGCATCGCGCCACCGGCCAGCAGATGTTCGGCGATATACGGCCGCAACTGCGCCAACGCCTCAGCCCGACTTATCACCGGCGCCGAACTGCCAAACAACTGCTGATCCACCTCCGCCAGCAAATACGGATTGTGATAAGCCTCACGCCCCAACATCACGCCATCGAACGTCTGCAGATGCTCATGGCAGGCCTCCATGGTCTTGATCCCGCCGTTCAGCACAATCTCCAGCTCCGGAAAATCCGCCTTCAACTGCGCCGCCACGTCATAGCGCAACGGCGGAATGTCGCGATTCTCCTTCGGCGACAACCCCTCCAGAATCGCAATCCGCGCATGCACGGTAAAACTGGTGCAGCCGGCATCGCGAACAGTGCCGACGAAATCACACAGCTCGGCATAACTGTCGCGCCCGTTAATGCCGATCCGGTGCTTCACCGTCACCGGAATCGACACCGCATCACGCATCGCCTTCACACAATCCGCCACCAGATGCGGATGCCCCATCAGGCACGCGCCGATCATGTTGTTCTGCACACGATCACTCGGGCAGCCGACGTTCAGGTTCACCTCGTCGTAACCGTGTTCCTGAGCCATGCGGGCGCAGGCGGCGAGATCCAACGGAACACTACCACCGAGCTGCAACGCGAGCGGATGTTCGGCTTCGTTGTGACGGAGGAAACGCTCGTGATCGCCGTTGAGCAGCGCGCCGGTGGTGACCATTTCGGTGTAGAGCAGGGCGTTCTTAGACAGGAGGCGTAGGAAGAAACGGCAGTGGCGGTCCGTCCAATCCATCATCGGGGCGACGGAGAAGCGGCGGGAGAGTGTGACGGGTTGTAGGGACATGTGAGGAATCTGGATCAAGAAGGCGAAGGTGCAAGAGTTTATCAGGTCTGCGAACAGGCAAAGGCTTGCGAGGCGCTGTTTGTGGTTTGAACTGGGTTCCGACGCGCTCGGCCTGATGGGAGGAAGTGTATTTCTGCCTGTTTTCTGTCCTTCAGTATCCGTTTAAACGATTGCGCAGGCGCTTGTTTAAATCTGACTGGTGAAAGTCATCCGAAGCCTACCTTGTCTTGCGCCTCCCCTACACCTAAGACAGAATCCGCCGGCTTGTGCGTCTAGCCTGCGGGTTTTATCGTCTCCGGGTCACTGAAAACAGTGATCGGGTTTGGTAGCCCGTTCCGTCAGAAGCACAAGACTACCGTTTTGCGACGACGTTTCTCGTCTTAGTTTTATGGTGGTCATGCGTGGGGCATCTTCGGATGCGCCGGGGTTCCTGACGACCGGTCTACCAACCTGCGTATGGCCTCCACCCTTCGTTTGGTAGCGAGCGTGATGGCTCCTTTTCGTTCATCCGTCAGGAGTTGTACAGCCTGCAATTGCGCACGACCGGTTATTTTTCCGCTAAATAACCCCCACTGCATTGCCCGTAGCGCCCTATTGGCTGAATAGGCCGGGCGCTTGATTGTTAGCTATTTACGTGAAGAGAATTTATGTCTACTCCTGATAAGCCGAAGTTGCCGCTGCAAGCATTTGTGATGTCGTGCCTAGTGGCCGGCTGGGGTCTGGTGTATGCCGGTCAGGTGAAGTGGGCGGTGCGTGTTGCCGCTTTGCTTTATCTGGGGGTGATTTTACTCGGTGTCTGCGGGGTGCCTGCCACGCCATTGGGCCTGTATGTCTTCGCTACGTTTATCGTCCTGGTGAAACTCGGCTCGGCCACGGCGGCTGGGATATCGGTGCGTAGAAACGACCGTCCGGTGAACAGCCCCAGCACCCGTTTCCATGTGCTTTACGTGGTGGCGCTGGTCATCTTTACGCTGGTTCTTTTCGGTCCATTGCGAGGCCCGACGCTAGGGTTCAAGACCTACTTGATCCCCTCCGGCTCGATGGTTCCGACCCTTTCGATCGGTGACTATATCGTCACCAACATGCGCATCGACGCGCCGCAGGTGGGCGACATTGTGGTGTATCGCTATAACGGCACGGAGGCGGTCAAACGTGTGGCAGCAGTGGGTGGCGACACCTTGTCGATTGTTGACGGTAAGGTCATCCGCAACGGCGAAAACATGGGGCTGTTCTTTGCGCCGCCAGAGCGCGTGAAGGATCCTCGTTATCTGCAAACGCCGCAGACGGTGGTCGAGAAAGATCATGTTTATCTGCTCGGCGATAACCGCGACAGCAGTAACGACAGCCGCTTTATGGGTCAGGTCGCAGTCCAGGACATTACCGGTAAAGTCACCGGAATCTGGTATTCATCCGATCGATCGAGGATTGGTACAGCCTTTCAATGAACACAAAAGCCGTCACCTTAAGGTGACGGCTTTCTCTTGCAGATCTAGCCAAACTGACTCGCCGACTCAACCGCAGATTTCGGCTTCCTCAACCGGGTCAGCTGGTAAGCAATCCAAACCATCACTGCATGGCCCTCAAGGCAATCTGCGTGCACCCATGCCCACCACGCACCACACACCACACACCGGACGCCTTCGAGGCAGTGATTGCGTGGCCAGGCATTTGAATCCGCATTTTCAACCCCGTTTTACGCCAATAGCGATGTGCCACAAATCATGATGGCAATGCGTCATCACGCCGCTCAAAAAGTTCAACGATTATACAAATATATAAAGTTGTACAAGTTTTCGCAAAATTAATAGCATCCCTCCAGACACCTTTGCTGAAACGATAAATCCAGCGTGCAAATGCTCTGTTTGCGACGTGAAGGGTTTGTCTGCCGGTGCTCGCGTCGGGTCTCTTTTCGACGCTTCAACAGCATCGGCATTTGCATTTCCGGGACAGCTGGAGCGTCCCGTATTACGCCCTGGATGACGACCCCCCGAATGTCTGGACGGTGACTTTGGTTACCGGAGATCAATTTTTATGCCTGGCGATTCGCGTCAGGACGTTTGAGGCTGAATATGGCAGTAGCATCGAATTTCCTCGGTGACATCAAAGTTTCCCGCAAGCTGGGAACCGGCTTCGGCATTCTTCTGCTGGCCGTTTTGGCGGTTGCCTTCATTGGCTATAACAGCAACAGCGTGCTGGTTGATCGCTTGAGTACGACGCGTCTGATCGGCACGTTGAATGACGCTACGCAAAATATGCGTCTGTCCGAGAAACAGTACGAAGCCGCCGCTGACGCAGCGTTCGCCGAGTCCTATAACGCGCAGTTGAATGTCTTGCAGGGCCTTGTGGGCAAGGCGCTGGACACCTTGACCCGCGCTGAAAACCAGCAAGCCCTGAAGGCGTTGCAAACCACGATTGTTGCCTACGACCAGAAGGTGAAACGGCTGATCGCTGCCGACCAGTCGACCACGGATGCGTTGAAACCGCTGACGGCGCTGTCGGACAAGTACGCGCAAACTTTTGCCGGCATGCTTGAAGGCACCACGACCAGTGCACTGGCGTCTGCCGATGGTGAACGCGTTCGGGAGCTGCGTACGGTGGCCGACTTGCGCAATGGCATGACCACGTTTCGCCTGATGTTGCGTCGTTACATCGCGGTGCCCAACGACGTGAACAAAAAACAGCTGATGGAAACCATCGATAGCTTCTTGAGTGATATCAGCAAGGCGCGCACCAGCCTGCCGACGGCGCTGTCGAGCCAACTGGAAGAAGCCCACGCCGGCATGCGGCGTTATCGCGAAGTACTGGTGGAAGTGGCCGGGCTGTTTGAGCAGAAGCAGAACATGCGCGAGCAGGTCGACCAGGAAAGCAAGGCGATGGACAAGATCATGAGTGGCCTGATGGACACCCAGCAGCGCCTTGCACATGAGGATCAGCATTCGGCTTTTATTCAGATGGCGGTATTGACTGCGCTGGCGCTGGTGATCGGGCTGTTGGCTTCGGTGGTCATCTCGCGCCAGATTACTGCGCCGCTGGCGCTGACGGTTGATCTGGCGCGACGGATTGCCAAAGGCGACCTGACGGTCCAGGCCAGGTCTGCGCGCAAAGATGAGTTGGGCGATTTGCAAAATGCGATGCAGGAGATGGCGCAGAACCTGAATACGCTGGTGCAAGGTATCGGCAATGGCGTCACGCAGATTTCCACCTCTGCGGAAAAGCTCTCGGCCATGAGCGAGCAGACCAGCGCAGGTGTACGTCAGCAAAAAAGTGAAGTGGATCAAGTTGCCACGGCGATGCACGAAATGGCTTCGACGGTGCAGGAAGTTGCGCGTAACACCACCGATGCCTCCGCTGCCGCGACCCTCGCCGATCAGCAGGCGCGCCACGGCAGCACGGTGGTCAAGCAGGCGACGGTGCAGATCAGCGAACTTGCCATAGCCATTGAAGAGTTGGGCGGTGCGATGAATGTGCTGACTCAGGACAGCGAGCAGATCGGCAAAGTCATCGATGTGATCAAAGCCGTCGCCGAGCAGACCAATCTGCTCGCGTTGAATGCCGCTATTGAAGCCGCGCGGGCGGGTGAGCAGGGTCGTGGTTTTGCTGTGGTGGCAGACGAAGTGCGCTCGCTGGCACAGCGCACGCAGGACTCGACCAAGGAAATCGAAGCGCTGATCGTCACCCTGCAACAAGGCACGCAAGCGGCCGCGACGCTGATGACCTCAAGCCGCGAACGCACCCTCGATACGGTGGTACTGGCGCAGAAAGCCGAATTGGCGATTACCGAGATCAATCAGTCCATCGGTACGATCCAGGAGATGAGTCTGCAGATATCGGCCGCCGCCGAGCAGCAAAGTGCCGTGGCCGACGAAATCAACCGCAGCATTGTCAGTGTGCGTGATGTGGCTGACCAGTCGGCTGTCGCCAGCGAAGAAAGTGCGGCGGCGACGATCGAATTGGCGTCCCTGGGGCAGGACCTGCAGCGAATGACCGCGCATTTCCGCACCTGATCTTTTCAACTTGGCGCACGCGGTGCCTTCAACTATTCAGGCGCCGCGGGGGCTGAAGTTATTGCGTTGTTTGCAGATAACTAAGGCCAGCAGCTGTTTTATTTATCGCCATGGAAGGTTGCACCCCGTCATCAGGTGGTTCATGACCGACTTTCCAAAATCATTCGCGTCTCCCGGAGGCTGCCAGGGCTGTAGGAACAAAGGCGTGCCGGAGATGGATTTCGCCTTCGCTTTCCAGCCCATTGTGGACCTGCGCGATCAAACGACGTTTGCCCATGAAGCGTTGGTTCGCGGCGTGAACGGCGAAGGCGCCTTGTCTGTCCTGGAAAAGGTGGACGATCAGAACCGTTATCGATTCGATCAACTGTGTCGAGTGCGGGCGATTTCCACGGCGGCTGACTTGGGCATGACGCAGTACCTGTCGATCAACTTTCTGCCGAATGCCGTTTACCGGCCGGAGATGTGTATTCGCAGCACGCTGGAAGCGGCGCGCACGTACGGCTTTCCGCTGGAGCGGCTGATCTTCGAGGCTGTGGAAGGCGAGCACGTCGAAAGCAACAAACACTTGATGAATATCTTGCGTGAGTATCGTGAGTTTGGTTTCAAGACGGCCATCGACGACTTTGGCGCAGGCTATTCCGGCCTTAACTTGTTGGCGGATTTTCAACCGGACCTGATCAAGCTGGATATGGCGCTGATCCGCAATATTCACCGTGACCGCGTACGCCAGACCATCGTGCGCAACGTGGTGAACATGTGCAGAGAGTTGGGCGTGGAAGTGATCGCCGAGGGCATAGAAAATGCCGAGGAAAGAGACTTTCTCGCCGATTGCGGCATTTATCTGATGCAGGGCTACTGGTTCGCCAGGCCCTCGTTCAAATCGTTGGCGCAGATCTCGACGAGTGCGTGGCTGGGGAGATCATCCAATCCGCGCTCTTGTGCAAAACATTGATCACCACCATCACTGGCTGCCGTGGGTGCCCTGCGCCTTAATGTCGGTTGTTCTGCGGTCACGGGTTGCGTCGGGTTTCCAGCAGCGTAAATAGCCCCATGCCTGCGAGCATCGCCAATACGAAAACGATTGCTTGCCAGTGGCCCGTCAACAGGATGGTCACTGCCGGGCCAGGGCAGATGCCGGCTATCCCCCAACCGACGCCGAACAGCAGGCTGCCACCAACCAGACGTCGGTCCAGCTCTTTTCGGGCGGGTAGTTGCATGGGGTTGCCCAGTACCGATTTGCGTTGCCGGCGTGCCCAGGTCAGCGGGCCGATAGCCGTGGCAATAGCGCCCACCATGACCAATGCCAGCGAGGGATCCCACGCCCCGGCCACGTCGAGGAATGCCAGGACTTTCGTCGGATTGGCCATGCCCGCCAGAAGTAATCCGACGCCGAACAGCAGGCCGGCCAGGAATGCATTGAGTTTGAGCATGTTCAGACTCCCGTCAGATGGCGCAGGACGAACACGGTGAAGAACCCGCTGAGCATAAAGCAGGCAGTGGCGAGCATCGAACGTGGCGAAAGGCGCGATATGCCGCAAACGCCATGGCCGCTGGTGCAACCTGAGCCGTAGCGTGTGCCAAGCCCTACGAGTACCCCTGCGAGAATCAGCCCTGACCAGCCGCTCTGGAACTCGATCGGCGGTAACGCCTTGAACAATCCCCACAGCAGTGGCGCGACCAGCAGGCCAAGGATGAACAGGGCTTTCTCGCTGGCGCCTTCACGGTTGCGTTGCAGCAGGCTGCCGATCAGGCCGCTGATGCCGGCAATACGCCCATTGCCGACCACGAACAGACTCGCGGCCAGACCGATCAGCGCGCCGCCGGCAAGGGAAGACCAAGGCGTGAAATTGAGCCAGTCGACATTCATGGGACGCCTCGAGAGCAGTAGCGGTTGATGTGCGGTTTGCCTCTCGGCAGAAGCGAACGTGTCGCTGTGATTTCAGTGTAGGCCTTGTCTGCTTTTTGAATCACGGCTGCCACTTTTCTCCACCGCGTGCCGACCGCGTGCATTGAGCGAACCGTTCCCTCAATGCGCGCGTCGGCCGGGTTCCGTGGCTTACTGCGGCACCGCAATCCACTCACTCAACGTCTGCTGATACTTGCCAGTGACCTTGCTCAAATGCAGCCACTGATCGACATACAGTTTCCAGCTGATGTCGTCGCGCGGCAGCAGGTAAGCCTTCTCGCCGTATTGCATGTATTGATGCGGATTCACTGCGCACAAACCGGGTTTGAGTTTCTGCTGATACAGCGCTTCCGAGGCGTCGGTGATCATCACGTCGGCTTTGTTGTCGAGCAGTTGCTGGAAGATCGTCACGTTGTCGTGCAGGGCCAGTTGCGCCTTGGGCAGGAAGGCGTGGACGAAGGCTTCGTTGGTGCCGCCGGCAGGTTCGACCAAGCGCACGTTGGGCTGGTTGATCTGGTCGATGGTCTGGTATTTGGACTGGTCGGCGCAGCGCACCAGCGGGATCTTGCCGTCGGTGTCGAGGGTGTTGCTGAAGTAGGCTTTTTTCTGCCGTTCCAGTGTGACCGAGATGCCGCCCATGCCGATGTCGCATTTGCCGGCCTGCATGTCGGGCATCAGGGTTTTCCAGGTGGTCTGCACCCATTGCACCTTGACGCCGAGGCTATCGGCCAGGGAGCGGGCCATGCTGATGTCGATGCCTTCGAAGTCGCCGTCGCTGCGCTTGAAGGTGTAGGGCTTGTAATCGCCGGTGGTGCAGACGCGCAACTGGCCTTGTTGCTGAATGCTGTCGAGGTGGGACGTGGCGGGGTCGGCGTGAGCGCCAGTCGCCAGGGTCAGCAGGCCGCCGAGGATCATCGTGCTTTTTAGTGTTGTCATTGAGATCGGGCTTCTGAAAGGGAAGGTGGCCCAGTGTAGTGAAAGCCTTCCACGGGTGTCATCCCGGGTCCGGACTCAATGTGCCGAGCCACGCCACCAGCGCCACGATCAACAGGGCAAGGGCCAGCTCCATCACCACACTGCGCCGCAGCGCTTTCGCGGCGATGAGGTGCTGGCCGTCGCGCAGCGATCGTTGCAGTGACGGTCCAAGATGAAAGCGGTTCAACGCAGCCAGCACCAGCATCACGGCAAACGCCAGCACCTTGATCGCCAGCAGCAGCCCGTAGGTGCCGAACAGCACTCCGTCGAGCCTTGGGCCGACGATGAAAAGATAATTCATCACCCCGGTGACCGACACCGTCAGCACGATCAACGCGCCCACCCATTCGAAGCGTTTCACTGCATCGGCGAGCAAGCGAAGGCGTGTATCACCGATCCGCCCGCTCACCATCACCACCAGCGCCAGCAAGGCACCCAACCAGGCTCCCGCCGCAAGCAGGTGCAAGATGTCGCTGAGAAAGTGCCAGAACCGCAGCCATCCTTCGTCCATCGCGCCATGCCCGCTCCACGCCAGCGAAGCGAGGGCAATGGCGCCTGCCAACGACGCTGGCCACAGACTCGGCCGGATCACTACGATGGCCAGCGCTGTCATCCGCAGCGCCCACGCCAGGCCGACGTCCGTTTCCAAGACCATCATCTGCAGGTGCGGCCACATCGCCGCGAGCTGTGTTTCGCCACTCATGGCGCGGGTCATCAGCACCAGCCCGGCCACTGACAGTAACGCGCCTGTCACTGCCATGCCCCGCAATAACCGACGGAACCGTAGCAACGTGTTGAAGCTGTACAAGCCAAACAACGCCAGCCCGAACAACAGCAGCAAATCCACATACAAGGCGAACCGCAGGATGATGTTGAGCAGGTCCGCCATTGTTCACTTCACTTTGAACGTGACGTTACCGGTGATCGGGTGCGTGTCGGCGGACACCGCGCGCCACTGCACCTGATAGGTGCCGGCAGGCAGCGGGGCGAGCGGGGTGATCAGCATGGTTTTCGGATCGCTGCTGGCGCTGACTTTGGCTTTCATCGGCATCGGCGAGTGAGCCATGCCACCCATTTCGGTCATTACCAGTTTGGCCCCGGAGAACTGCGTGACCAGGTTCTCGGAAAAGTGCAGCTCGATCTTGTTCGGCGCGGCGCCTTCCGCGCCTTCGGCTGGCGTCGACGAGAGCAATTTCGGATGGGCTTGGGCGAGGGCGCTCAGGAGTAATCCGCTAGCGAATATCAGGGGCAGGGTTAGTGTGCGCATGCAAGGTATCCAATTTGTTTTTTTAGAAGAATTCAGAACCACAGCCTGACCCCGAGGACCAGGCGCGCCTCACTGCGATCCTCGTCTTCTTCGCGGGCGTAGTCGGCGGTGTTGCCGTAAGTGCGATTCCACGTCACGCCGATATAAGGCGCGAATTCGCGGCGGATTTCATAACGCAACCGCAGGCCCGCCTCGGTATTGGACAACCCTGAGCCGATGCCTCGCTGCGGATCGTTTTTGCCGTAGATGTTGAGTTCTGCGGTCGGCTGCAGGATCAGTCGGTTGGTCAGCAGGATGTCGTAGTCGCCCTCCAGGCGTACCGCACTCTGGCCGCCCTCGCCGAGAAAAGCCGTGGCTTCGGCCTCGAAGTTGTACAGCGCCATGCCCTGCACGCCGAACGCGGCCCAGGTTTGCGGTGCGCCGGGTTTGAAGTCCTGACGCACGCCGCCGACCACGTCCCACCATGGTGAAATCGCGTGGCCCCATAGCGCTTGAATTTCCGCGTCTTCGGTCTTGCCGTTGTTGCGCTCGCCTTCAGAGCGCAGCCACAGCCGATCGGTATCCCCACCGATCCAGCCGGACAGATCCCAGGCCAAAGCGCTGCCGTCATCAGCGTTCTGCCATTCGAGTTTGTCGGCAAGAAAGTAGCTGTTTATTACGCTGTCATGCACCTGATGACCGCCGGGGCTGATGAACACCGCAGCGCGGTCGGCGTCGGTCACGGGCGGAATCGGCGTGCGGCTTTCGCTGGGCGCGGCGGGCTGCATCATGCCGTCGTCCATGCTTTGCATTGCCGAATGATCCATCCCGGGCATCTGGCTGTGGTCCATGCCGTGCATGGCGTCGGCAGCCATGGCAGAGGTGCCGGCGAGCAGCAGCGAAAACACGCTGAGTCGAGTCATGATCGGCCTCTTCATTCTTCCACCCGCACTTCGCGGAACATGCCCGTTTCCATGTGATAAAGCAGATGACAGTGATAGGCCCAGCGGCCGAGGGCGTCGGCGGTGACGCGATAGCTGCGGCGGCTGCCGGGCGGCATGTCGATGGTGTGTTTGCGCACCTGAAAGTTGCCGTTTTCGTCTTCCAGATCGCTCCACATCCCGTGCAGGTGAATCGGGTGGGTCATCATGGTGTCGTTGACCAGCACCAGGCGGATGCGCTCGCCGTATTTCAGACGTAGAGGCTCGGCATCGGAGAATTTGATGCCGTTGAACGACCAGGCGAATTTCTCCATGTGGCCGGTCAGGTGCAGCTCTATCGTGCGGCTCGGATCGCGGCCGTCCGGGTCTTCGAAGGTGCTGCGCAGGTCGGCGTAGGTCAGCACTCGGCGGCCGTTGTTGCGCAGGCCAAGGCCCGGATCGTCAAGCTTTGGCGCGGTGATCATGGCCTGCATGTCCACCAGCGGATTGTTGTTTTCACTGTCGGGATGGGCTTGCATCGGGCCCATGGCGGAGTGATCCATGGCGCTCATGTCCATGCTGCCGTGATCCATGCCGCCCATGCCCATGTCGTCCATGCTCACCAACGGACGCGGATCCAGCGTCGGCACTGCTGCCGACATGCCGGCGCGTGTGGCGAGAGTGCCACGGGCGTAGCCAGTGCGATCCATTGCCTGGGCGAAAAGGGTATAGGCCTCGGTTTCAGGTTCAACGATCACGTCATAGGTCTCGGCCACGGCAATGCGCAGTTCATCGACGCTGACCGGTTTGATGTGCAGGCCATCGGCAGCCACCACCGTCATTTTCAATCCCGGAATACGCACATCGAAATAGGTCATGGCCGAGCCGTTGATCAGGCGCAGGCGCAGTTTTTCGCCGGGACGGAACAGCAAGGTGAAGTTGTCATCAGGGGCCTGGCCGTTGAGCAAAAAGGTATACGTGGCGCCACTGACGTCGGCGATGTCGGTGGGGTTCATGTTCATTTGCGCCCACATCGTGCGATCGGCAACCGTGACGCCCCAGCCTTTTTCACTGACGTCGTTGATAAAGTCGCCAACGGTGCGTTTGTGAAAGTTGTAGTAGTCGGACTGTTTTTTCAGGGTCTTCATCAGGCTGGCCGGGTCTTCGTCGGTCCAGTCGCTGAGCATCACCACGTAGTCGCGATCGTACTGGAACGGCTCCGGCTCTTTGGCCTCAATGACCAGCGGCCCATAGACGCCGGCCTGCTCCTGTAACCCGGAATGGCTGTGATACCAGTAGGTGCCGTGTTGCCGAACCTTGAACTGGTAAACGTACACGCCGCCCGGTTCAATGCCGTGGAAACTCAGGCCCGGCACGCCGTCCATGTTCGCCGGCAGCAGAATGCCGTGCCAGTGAATCGAGGTGTCGGCGGTGAGCCGGTTTCGCACCCGCAGCGTCACGGTATCGCCTTCGCGCCAGCGCAACAGCGGGCCGGGCAGGCTGCCGTTGATGGTCATCGCTGTGCGTGCCGAACCCGTGAAATTGACCGGGGTTTCGCCGATGAACAACTCGAATTCGTTACCGCTCAGTTCGTTGACGGGCGCGGCGCCGTCCAGCGCCCAGACCGGTGTCCGCCAGAGCCCGAGGCCACCGAGCAAGCTACCGGCGGCCAGGCCTTTGACAAAAGTGCGTCTTGTGAGAATGGAAGGCATGCGCTGGAAATCCCCGTCTGGCTCATGACAGAGAGACTAGCCAGCCCCGGCTTTCAGTTGGCTGAGGCAAACATTACAGTTTTGTCAGTTAACCTGGGCGGCTTACAGGCTCAACCCTTGCTGCACCACCTGCAGCAGATTGTTTTCCGTCAGCGCGATCGCATCCAGCTCCTGGCCGGTCTCGATAGTCTGCAACCACCAATGGCTTTCGCCATGCTCGTCAACCGTGCGCAGCAACGACTGATCGCGCCCCGGCACCTTGATCTCGACACGTCCGCAACCATCCTCGGTAAACCGCGCAATCGGATCGAAAATCAGACTGTGATTGTTCGCTTCGATCACCAACTGATCGATGGCGTAGTCGTGGCTTTCGCCGTCCGGCGAACTTTCGCAAACGTGCGTAGGATTGCGCCGAATCTTCAGTCCTACTTCGGTGACTGGCTGTAGCCAGGCTTCGATGCGGTGGTACAAGTCGTACACCTGAGCAGGCCAGCAATCGATTTCCAGCGCCGCATCAGCCTGGGTATGCCGTGTCTGCTTGAGTCTGGCGGCGAGTTCGTCTGCTTTACTCATGTCGGTTCCCTTGTTGGATGTCTGCCTGTTCAGCGTAGACCTTTGCACGGCGCAGGGCCTTGCCTTGCGTCATGCGCTTGCAATACAAGCGTGTCGAAATCAGCACTGGCCAAGCCTGGCCAACAACGAAAACCACGGACGCAGGCGTCCCAAGGAACGGGTCAATGAAAAAGCTGTTTACAATTCTGGCGCTGATCGCGCTGACGGCCGGTAGCATCGGCATGAGTTCGGCGCGTCAGCCAGCGTCGAACAAAGCGCAGGCCGAATCGGTGGCGGGGGTGTTCGACTACTACCTGCTGGCGCTGTCCTGGTCGCCGACTTTTTGTCTGTCGCACAAGGACGACGCGCAGTGCACCGGCAAGGGTTATGGTTTTGTCCTGCACGGTTTGTGGCCGCAATACGCCAAGGGCGGCTGGCCAGAATCCTGTCCGCCGCTGACCAGGCTATCGGCGGCAGAAACCAGCAAGGGCCTGACGATGTACCCGACGAAAAAACTCCTCGATCACGAATGGTCCAAGCACGGCACCTGCAGCGGTCTCGGCGCGGAGGGCTATCTGGACAAGTCCGATCAGGCCCTCGGCGCGGTGAAGATTCCGCAGGAGTTGCAGCCGTTCGGCTCGACGTCGTACTACTTCGAAGCGCAGGAGATTGTCGATCTGTTTCGCAAGGCCAATCCGGGTATTCCCGAGGATGGAATTGCGGTGGTTTGCAGCGGCCCGCAGCTCTCGGAAGTGCGGGTGTGCATGGGCAAGGATTTGCAATTCGGCGCGTGTGGCAAAGGGGTGAAGACTCAGTGCCGCGCGGGGGACATTCGGGTGCCGCCGGCACGCTGAGCATCCGTAACGGCCCAGGAAAAGAGGCGCTCGCATGAGCGCCTTTTTTTTGCCTGAAGATTTGAAGGGGAGGGCAAATTCGCGCATGCTGCGCGCCTCAAAGGATCTGCACGACACATTGCAAGGAGCTGTTCATGAGCGGAAAACCCGCTGCCCGCGTCACCGACCCCACCGCCTGCCCGTTGCCGGGACACGGCACCAACCCGATCGTCAGCGGCTCGCCGAATGTCAATTTTGATGGACTGGCGGCTGCGCGCATGACCGACAAGTCCGCTTGCGGCAGTGCGATCAGCGGCGCTGTATGTGGCACCGTGTTCATCAATGGCTTGAACGCGGCGACGCTGGACAGCACCGGTGGCCACGGCAATGTCCTCATCGGCGGTTCAGGCACGGTGATCATTGGCGACACCGTAGTCGCGGCGCCTTTCAGTGGTCTGCTGCCGATGCCGGTGCACTTCACCGACAAGTTGAAACTGGTCAACAATGTAACTGGCGAACCGATGCCCAACCATCCCTATATGATCCAGCGCGCCGACGGGCGCATGGAGCATGGCGTGTCTGATGCCGACGGGTTTACTCACGAAGTCAGTTCGCACCTGCCTGAAACCGTCAAGCTGTTTCTGGAGGAGTGAGGCAATGGCTGCGGAGACGGTAACGTGCGCGAAGGGCAACACTTACAAGCTGCACAAGGAGCATACGCTGACCGACAAGAAGGATGTCAGCGCCAAGCCTGTGCCGGTGGAAAGTACCAAGGTGATCGTGCTTTTTATTGGTGGGGCCGGGGATAAGGAGAGTTATTACTTCTCTGGGCCGTATCGAAATATACAACGGGCGTGGCTGGACTTTAATAAGCGTGCTGAGTCGTTACAAGATGAGGGGAAATACAAGTCGGAGTGGCTGGGCTACAACGAGGTCAGAGGCAAGTCAGATATTCAGCGACATGTTTTGAGTCTGATACCGTACAAAAGCTGCCCTATCTACATTATTGGACATAGTCTTGGGGGGTGGAATGGGGCGCACCTTACGAGAATAATGTCGGAGTGGGGGTACAGAGTGCCTATGCTGATTACTTTGGACCCTGTCGGTGAAGGCGCATTGGTGTGGGTAGGCTCGGATATCTATCGTGAGCGTCCCGAGCCCATTGCGGAGGATTGGATAAACGTCAGAGCGATGCCTACTCAAAGAGATCCTTCAGATGGTGTAGCGGATTTTGGCGAAAAATGGCTCATATCTTGCGGTCCTTCCCTTAATGCTAACGTAGATACCAATCATGCAGACGCTAAAGGTCTATTTGTCGCACCTATCTCTGGAGCTAAATCCGCAAGCGATTTGTTGTTCGAATCAGTCATGAGGGAGTTTTCGTGATGTGCAGATTTTTGCTTTGCGCATTGTTAGCCGTTTGTTCCGGCTGTGCGAAAGACCATGCGAAGCCTCCAGCAAATTTGAATTATGTGTCGGTCGAAAGAGAAAGTTTTCGGTTGTACGCTATCCGATATCAATCGGACGTTGATGTTCTGGATCTTTTTAATCGTGGAGAGGGAGTCGGTATGGCGTCAGGGACGCTTGAGTGTGCCTTGGCGGATGACCATGATTTCTCGGTTGATAAAGCAATGCAATTTTCTGCCGTAGGTTTGATTGATTCAGACGTGAGCAAGAGAGAGAAAGAGAAATCTTCCTATCTCACCAGCGCGTTTCTGGTTGAAACCTCCAGCGACCGTAGTTCACAACGTCACCTGTCAAAAACGGAGCTAAATAACCTCCTATACAATAAAACCCAAATCCCCTGCAAAGTCGTCATCACCGCCTTTGGCTACAAAACCTACTACTCAAACACCATGAACATCCCCACCGCCGACCTGCTCCGCGAAATCAACAAACCCGAATAAAGATCGCCGGGGGACTCAGGCAAATCCCCCCGCATCCACCCCCAATTCCCCGCGCAAAAACTCCACCAGCCCCCGCTGCATCCCACTCAACACTCCCTCACGACTAACCAGCGCCAGTTCCGTCGGCGCCAACTCCGGCAAATCCGTGCACACCTCATGTTCTGGCAATAGCGCCGAAACCGGCAACACCGAAATCCCTAACCCAGACGCCACCGCCGCTTGAATCCCGGTCAGGCTGTGGCTGCCGAACGCTACTCGCCACGGTCGCTGCGCTACATCGAGCAGGCGAATCGCCCGTTGTCGATACAGGCAGCCCTGCGGAAACAGCGCCAGCGGCAGCACGCCGCTGGAGGTGTCGAATTCGGTGCCTTTGACCCATACCAGTCGTTCCGGCCAGGTAGCCCATGCCGGGCCGCTGTCGGGTTCGCGTTTGATCAGGGCAATGTCGATGTCGCCGGCGTCGAGGCGTTGGCGCAGGTCGAGGCTCATGCCGCTGATGGTTTCCAGGCGCGCTTGCGGATGGTTGCGGGTGAAGCCGGCGAGGATCAGTGCCATGCGCCGGGCGTCGAAGTCTTCCGGCATGCCGATGCGCAGCACTTCCAGGTCGACGTCACTGGCCAGCGCTTGCGTGGCTTCGGCGGACAGCGCCAGTAACCGGCGCGCATAGTGGATCAGCAGTTCGCCGTGTTCGGTGACCGCGACGTTCACTCCGGTGCGGTCGCGCAGGAGTAGCGGGTGGCCGACCAGATCCTCGAGTTTGCGCACCTGCTGGCTGACCGTCGATTGCGTGCGGTGCACACGTTCGGCTGCGCGGGTGAAGCTGCCTTCGTCGACTACGCAGACAAAGGTTTTCAGCAATTCCAGATCCAGCATGGCGGCGTTCCCGATAGTGGATTTGCGAATGACGATCGCGTATTTATTTAATTTCACACTATCACCGCACGCTCATAAGCTGAAGTCCTCACTCTGGAGGAATCGACCGATGACCTTGAACAACACGCCGCGCCCGCAATGGCTGACCTTCGATTGCTACGGCACGCTGATTCAGTGGGATGAAGGACTGAAAGCCGTGGTCGAGAAAATACTCAGTGACAAGGGCGAGCACGCCGTCGACGCCGCTAAGTTGATCGAAGTCTACGACCGTCACGAGCATCGTCTGGAACAAACACCGCCGCACCGTTCCTTTCGCGAACTGAGCACACTCGGCCTGCAACTGGCGCTGGCAGAACTGGGCTTGCCGAGCCAGTCCGAGGACAGTCAGCGTCTGGCGGCGGCCATCCCGAACATGCCGCCATTTGCCGAAGTGGTCGACACCCTCGCGCAGCTCAAAGCCTTGGGCTTCAAGCTGTGCATCGTCTCCAACACCGACGACGACATCATCGCCGGTAACGTCGCGCAACTCGGCGGCCATATCGACCGGGTGATCACCGCGCAACAGGCCGGTGCCTACAAACCGGCGCCGCGCCTGTTCGACTACGCTCATGAGCAATTGGGCGTGACCCGGGATGAAGTGGTGCACATCTGCGCCAGCCCGACGCTCGATCACACGGCGGCGCGGGACATGGGTTTTCGTTGCGTGTGGATCGATCGCGGCACGGGTCGTCAGTTGTTGCCGGACTATCGCCCCGACGCGATCCTGTCCAGCCTCGATCAAGTGCTGCCGCTGTTCAAATCCCTCGGCTGGACCTAAGGAGGATTGCCATGGCTCATATCTTGAGCGGCACTGGCAAAGCCAGACCAAGCGCAACGCTGCATCTGGAAACCGAAGCGATCATCACCGCCCGCGACGAACTCGCTGCGTGCTTTCAACTGGCCGCGCTGCATGGGCTGGAGGAGGGCATCTGCAATCACTTTTCGGCGATGCTGCCGGGGCATGATGATCTGTTTCTGGTCAATCCGTACGGCTACGCTTTTTCGGAAGTGACCGCGCAAAATCTGCTGGTCTGCGACTTCGCCGGCAACGTGGTCGCTGGCGAAGGCGAGCCCGAAGCAACCGCGTTCTATATCCACGCGCGCCTGCACCAACAACTGCCACGGGTAAAAGTCGCGTTCCACACGCACATGCCGCACGCCACCGCGTTGTGCGTGTTGCAAGGCCCGCCGCTGCTGTGGCTGGGGCAGACCGCGCTGAAGTTCTACGGACGGACGGCGGTGGACGAGGATTACAACGGCCTCGCACTGGACGCATCCGAAGGCGATCGCATCGCCAGCGTCATGGGCGACGCCGACATTCTCTTTCTGAAAAACCACGGTGTGATTGTCGCCGCGCCGACCATTGCCGAAGCCTGGGACGATCTGTATTACCTGGAACGCGCTGCGCAGGTGCAGCTGCTGGCGATGGCAACCCAACGTGAATTGAAACCGGTGCCTCATGCGATTGCGCAGCGCGCCTATGAACAGATGCGTGAAGGCGATGCACAAAGTGCCCGCGCACACTTGACCAGCGCGATGCGACGCCTGGCCCTGCACAACTGATTAACCGTAAAGAAGCAATCGTAAATAAATCGACGAAAAGCGATCATCCAAACTCGCGACGCGCCGATAACTGGGCGGGAGGCGGGCGTTTGCCCGGTACATCCCGGTGGGCTACGCTCACACATACAAGGGTTTCGGGCTCGCGCCCCTGTCGTACCTGCCCAGGACATGCTTTTGCCAATCCCCATTCACGATCCGCATCAGGCCCCCGGCACGCTCAAACGGTTGCCGCTTCGCAAAGCGGCGGTGCTGTTTATCGTTGCGGTGAGCCTGTGCCTGTGCGGTCTGCTGTACCTGCAATTGGAGCAGTCGCGGCGTCAGGATCTGGCAGTGGCGAAGATGGCTTCGGGCAACCTGACCCGGGCCATGGCGCAGCAGGCCGAGGACACTGTGCGTGCAGCGGATCTGGTAATGACCAGCCTGGTCGACTGGATTCAGGACGATGGTTACGGGGCGGCGCAGCGACCCCGGTTACAGCGGATCTTTGCCCGCCGCGCGCAGCAACTGGATCAGCTGCATGGCATCTTTCTCTTCGATCGCGAAGGGCAGTGGATCATCACCTCGTTCGCCGATCTGCCTCGTGGCAACGGCGTGGCCGATCGCGAGTATTTCAAGTTCCATCAGCAGAATGCTTCGACCGTTGCGCACATCGGCCCGGCGATTCGCAGCCGCGAAAACGGCGAGTGGATCATTCCGATTTCCAGACGCGTCAACGACCAGCTCGGCAACTTTCAGGGCGTGCTGATGGCGGGCATCCGCATGTCCTACTTCGATCAGTTCTTCAAAAGCTTCAGCCTCGATGACAGCGGCATCATGTTTCTGGCGCTGACCGACGGCACCTTGCTGGCGCGACGGCCCTTTGATGAGTCGTTGATCAATACCTCGGTGGCCCACGGCGAGATCTATCAAACCCTGCTGCCGAACGCTAACGCTGGCACCGCGATGCTCAACTCCGTGGTCGACGGCGTGACCCGCTTGTATGGCTATCGACAGCTCGCCTCGTATCCGCTGGTGGTCTCTGCTGCGACGTCGCAAGACACGATTCTGCAGGGCTGGTATGACCGCGCATTTCAGTCCAGCGTGATTGTCGCGCTGGTGATTCTCGGGGTTGGCCTGTTCGGCTGGGTGTTCATTCATCAGGTGCGCGACGGCGAGCGTATCGAGAAAAATCTGCGCAAGGCGCAACTGGCGCTGGAGCAGATCGCCACCCACGACAGCCTGACCGGGTTGGCCAATCGGCGCTTGTTCGAGCGCTCGCTGGACATTGAATTTGCCCGGGGCGCGCGCCAGGTCAGCCCGGTCAGCCTGATCATGCTCGATATCGATTTCTTCAAGCGCTACAACGACGCGTACGGCCATGTCGCCGGCGATCAATGCCTGGCGCAGGTGGCGCAAGTGGTGAAGGCCTGCTGCCAGCGCAAGTCGGATCTGGCGGTGCGTTATGGCGGCGAAGAGTTTGCCGTGCTGTTGCCGGACACGGACATCAACGGCGCGCTGGCGATAGCCGGGCAGATTCGCCGCAGCGTGATCGACAAGCACATCGTCCACAGTGGGTCGCCGACCGGTTATCTCACCGTGAGCCTGGGCTGTTATGCGTTTATTCCGCACGGCAACGACAGCCCGCAAGTGTTTATCCAGCGCGCTGACGCGGCGTTGTATCAGGCGAAAAATGCCGGACGCAATCGCGCGGCGGTGTATGCGCCGGAAGAAGGTTTTGCCGAACTGATGCGTTCGGATCGCTGATCTCAGTCACACTGTTGAGCAAATGTGGGAGCGGGGCTGGGTGGGCGGGGGGGGCGCCCCGGGGCCCAAAAAAGGGGGGGGAAA
>NZ_JASCPT010000061.1:0-34134 GCF_029959775.1 Pseudomonas sp. PS01270
AGCCTGCTCGCGAATACGCAGGATCATTCAACATAGGAGTTGAATGACACACCGCTTTCGCGAGCAGGCTCGCTCCCACATTTGAAGTGCGGTGCTCTTATTTATCGGACTTGATACTCGTCCACACCCGCGTGCGCACCCGCTCCATTTTCTGCGGCAACGGTTGCACCACATACAGGGTTTTCAGCGCTTCGCTGGTCGGGGTCAGGTTGGGGTTGTCGGTGATGTCCTTGTTGACCAGCGGCATCGAGTCCTTGTTGGCATTCGGGTAACCGAGGAAATCACTGATCGGTGCGATCACTTTCGGGTCGAGCAAGTGGTTGAGGAATTCGTGGGCCTCGGCGACGTTCTTCGCGCTCTTCGGAATGGCGAAGGTGTCGAACCAGATCGGCGCGCCCTCCTTCGGCAGACGCCAGTCGACCACCACGCCGTTGCCCGCCTCTTTGGCGCGATTACCGAACTGGTAGAAGCTGCCGGAATAACCGATCGCCACGCAGATGTCGCCGTTGGCGATGTCGGTCATATATTTGGCCGAGTTGAAATAGGTCACATACGGGCGAATCTTCATCATCAAGGCCTTGGCCTTTTCATAATCCGCCGGATTCTGGCTGTTCGGGTCGAGGCCGAGGTAATGCAGGGCCAGCGGCAGAATTTCCGACGGCGAATCGAGCATCGCCACGCCGCAGGCCTTGAGCTTTTCCATGTTCTCGGGCTTGAACACCAGATCCCAACTGTCCACCGGCGCGTTGTCGCCCAGGGCGGCCTTGACCTTGGCCGGGTTGAAGCCGATCAGCACGGTGCCATACATGTACGGCACGCCGTACTGGTTGCCGGGGTCGTTCGCGTCGAGCAACTTGAGCAGGGCCGGATCCTGGTGCTGCCAGTTCGGCAATTTCGACTTGTCGAGTTTCTGGAACACGCCGGCCTTGATCTGGGTTTCGATGAACTGATTGGACGGCACTACCAGGTCGTAACCGGAGTTGCCGGTGAGCAGTTTCGCTTCCAGGGATTCGTTGGTGTCGAAGGTGTCCCAGGTCACTTTGATCTTGCTTTGCTCGGCGAAGTCCTTGGGCACTGACGGCAGAATGTAATCCGCCCAGTTGTACACCCGCAGTTCGCGCTGCTCGGCCTGGACGGCGCTGGCCAGCAGCGTCAGGCCACACACGGTGGCGCCCAGAATGCGTTTGATCGTGACCATGGTTGTTTCCCCGAATGCGACGTGAGATCGATGGTTTTTATGTTCTGTACACGGCAGTGGCTGTAACGATAGCCAAGGGCAAAAAAGGTCGAGCCTGTTGTTATGGTTTCGATTCTTGCTGACAGCGTAGCGCGATGACAGTAGGCGGCAGGCCAAAAGGGGATCGATATGGCCAATTTGCTTGACCGCTGAAATGCGCAAACAAAAATGCCCGGCGCTGGGCCGGGCATTGCTGTGTTGCAGTTTGGATCAGTCGGTATAGCCGAGTCTGGCCGCCCTGCTCTGCTGCGCCTGACCGCGAGTTGCCAGGCAGTAATACAACGGCACGGTGACCACCAGGCCAACCAGCCACGACAGGTCGGCACCTTCCACCAGATTGGCGTACGGCCCCACGTACAGCGAGGTGTTGGCAAACGGCAGCTGCACGATGATGCCGATGAAGTAGGCAATGACCGCGTGCAGGTTGAAGCGCCCGTAGATCCCGCCGTCGGCGCGGAAGATCGAGGCAATGTCGTAGTTGCCGCGCTTGATCAGGTAGAAGTCGATCAGGTTGATCGACGCCCATGGCACCAGCACCAGCAACAGCGCGAGAATCAGTCCAATGAACTCGGAAATGAAATCCGCCGAAGCGCCGAGGGCGACCACGCAGCATCCGGCAAGGATCACGCTCGACAGCACCACGCGCACCTTGATGCTCGGCGTCCACTGGCTGGCGAAGGTCTGAATCGAGGTGATGATCGACAACACCGCGCCATACAAGTTGAGCGCGTTGTGGCTGATGATGTTGAGCAGAAACAGCACCATCAGAATCGGCCCCAGCCAACCGGTGGACTGCTTGACCGCTGCCATCGCTTCAGTGCCTTCCGGCGTCGCCAGCACCGCCACCGCGCCAAAGCTGAACGACAGAATCGTGCCCAGCGTCGCGCCCAAGTAAGTCGCCCAAAACGGTTTGGCGATGCCGATGTCTGCTGGCAGATAACGCGAATAGTCGGAGACGTATGGCGAGAAGCTGATCTGCCAGATGATCCCCAGCGACACCGTCGCCAGCCAGCCGGACAGGTTGAAACTGCCGCGCGTCAGGAAATCTGCCGGCAAGTCATGGGCGAAGATGTAGATGAAGCCTGTGAGCAATGCGCCGCCCATCACCCAGGTGCCGATGCGGTTGAGGGTGTGGATGAAGTTGTAGCCGATCACACCGATCGCCGTGGCGGCCAGCGCGCCGATCAGAATGCTCAGCGGCGCTGGCACTGACGGCGCAATGCCGACGATGGATTTGCCGGCTAGCACGATGTTGGAAATGAAGAAACCGATGTAGATGAGAGCCGCGAAGAACACGATCAGCAGTGCGCCATAACGACCGAACTGACCGCGACTCTGGACCATTTGCGGAATGCCCATGCGCGGACCCTGCGCCGAGGCCAGCGCAATCACCACGCCGCCGATCATGTGCCCCAGCGCAATCGCCAGCAACCCCCAGAACAGATTCAGATGGAACACCTGAACCACCATGGCGCCGGTGACGATGGGCAGTGGCGCGATGTTGGTGCTGAACCAAAGAGTGAACAGATCGCGGGCCCTCCCGTGGCGTTCCGCGAGTGGGACGTAATCGACCGTATGATTCTCGATCAACGGATCTTGCCGGGACATCTGGGACATATGCATGAACTCGAGTTTGTCTGTTTTTATCTTTGTATGAAGCCAAACCGGGAGGACTCTTGGGTCGCCCCTCAGATGCAGACCATATTATGGTATTCCAAACTTTGCACAAGCCTGATCCGCTGATTCTGTCGCTGTCTGATCCGCTATCCTCGCTGATCCCACCCCTGACCGGCTAGCTGAAACCCCCGTAAACACTGAGTTTCCGACGAAAGTGGCACGTTTATCGGTTCACCAGAAAAGCTCTTGCAAGATATGTATTACGGTATACCATCAGACCTACTAACCATAAAAACCGCGTCACACCACCCGAGGACCACCCAATGATCGATGCTGCCATTTACAAACAAGTCATGGGCTCGTTCCCGTCCGGCGTCACCGTTATCACCACGCTGGACGACGACGGTCAGATCGTCGGCCTGACCGCCAGCGCGTTCAGCTCACTGTCGATGGACCCGGCGCTGGTACTGTTCTGCCCCAACTACAGCTCCGACTCCTATCCCGTACTGATCAAGAACAAACGCTTTGCGATTCACCTGTTGTCCAGCGTGCAGCAAAGCGAGGCCTATGCCTTCGCGCGCAAAGGCAAGGACAAGGCGCAGGGCATCGAGTGGACGTTGAGCGAACTGGGCAACCCGATCCTCGCCAATGCGACGGCGGTGATCGAGTGCGAGTTGTGGCGTGAATACGAAGGTGGCGACCACGCGATCATGGTCGGCGCGGTGAAGAACCTGATCGTCCCCGAGCAAGTCGCCGGACCGCTGGTGTATTGCCACGGCAAGATGGGTGCGTTGCCGGTTGTGGCGTGATTTTCACATCCGCCGAAAATCCATGTGGGAGCGAGCCTGCTCGCGAATGCGATGGGTCAGTTGTTACATTTTTGACTGACCCGACGCCTTCGCGAGCAAGCTCGCTCCCACAAGTTTTGGTGTTGCCTGGGCGACCGTGTCAGGTCCTAAACCGGCTCACCAACTGATTCAACGTCTGCGACAACGCCGTCAGGTTCTGCGCATCCTGGCGAGTTGAATCCGCCAGGCTCGCCACCAACTGCGCATCACCATGAATCTGGCTGATGTGCCGATTGATGTCCTCCGCCACTTGATGCTGTTCCTCCGCCGCCGTGGCGATCTGCGTGTTCATGTCGCGGATCACGTCAACGGATTCACGAATCAATTCAAAACTCGCCCGCGCCGCGTTGATCGACACCACGGTTTCCTGCGATACCTCGAGGCTGGCGTGCATCTGCTTGCCCATCTGGTGGGTGCGCCGCGCCAGATTGCCGAGCAGTGCGTCAATCTCACCGGTGGAATCCGAGGTGCGTTTGGCCAGCGCGCGAACTTCATCGGCGACCACGGCAAAGCCCCTGCCCTGTTCACCGGCGCGCGCGGCCTCAATGGCGGCGTTGAGCGCGAGCAGATTGGTCTGCTCGGCAATCGAGCGAATCGTGCCGAGGATCGACTGGATGTCGTTGCTGTCCTCCTCCAGTTGCTGCATCGACTCGGCGCTGTGGCCGATCTCCTGACTCAAGCGCCCGACGTTACTTACCGCCGCGTCGATCTGCTGCTGCCCGGTGTGTGCCTGACGCTGACCGTTGTCTGCCGAGTCGGCCGCCTGACTGCACGAGCGCGCAACCTCGTTGGACGTGGCGACCATTTCGTGAAACGCCGTAGAAACCATGTCCACCGCCTCACGCTGACGCGAAGCCACGTCGGCCATTTCCGCCGAGACCTCGGTGGCGCTGCCGGAGCTGCTGTGAATCTGCCCCGCTGCTTGGCCGATGCGCTGAATCAACGTACGAATCGCTTCGAGAAACTGGTTGAACCAGCCGGCCAGTTGCGCGGTTTCATCCTGCCCGCGTACTTCCAGTCGCGCAGTCAGATCGCCCTCGCCTTGAGCAATACCTTCGAGACCACTGGCGACACCACGAATCGGCTTGACCATCAGTCCGGCAAACCAAGCGCCGGCCATTGCAAACAACAATGCGCAAACCACAGCGATAACGCCGATCAGCCAGGTCAAACGCGTCGCCCCCGCCATCACTTCGCTCGCCTTGACCAAGCCGACAAACCGCCAGCCCAACGCCTGCGAGGGCCAGACCAGCGCCATGTAATCCTCGCCGGCCAGTTGCACCTCGACCATACCTTTGCCCGCCTCGGCCAGTTGCTGATAACCGTCGCCGAGATCGCTGAGTTTCTTGAAGTTGTGCGCCGGATCGCTTGGGTCCACCAGCACGGTGTTGTTGGCTTCCATCAACATCAGATAACCGCTCTCGCCGAGGCGGATCTGCTTGACCAGGTCGGTCAACTGCTTGAGCGACACATCGATATTGACCACGCCAGCATTGCTGCCCAACTGGTTGTTGAAACTGCGTACGGTGCTCACCAGCACCACGTCATCCGCCGCCCAGTAATAGGCCTCGGTGCGCAGGGTTTTGCCGGGATTGGCCATCGCGGTTTTGTACCAGGGCCGGGTGCGCGGATCGTAGTTGGCCAGTTGCGCATCGCCCGGCCAGAACAGATAACCGCCTTGCTCGGTGCCGACAGATAGATAGGTGTAAGCCGGGTGCGCCTTGGCCAGACCGTCGAACAGCTTGAACAGCTGTTGATCCTGCGGCCCCATCGGCACTTGCGCAGCGTCGCTGCTCAGGTAGCGTTTAAGGCTGGTGTCGATGCTCTGCAGTTGCGGATGCTCGGCCAGATAAGCAACGTTCTGGCTGATGCCCTCGAAAAACAGCTGCATCGCGTTTTCCACCTGACGCACCTCGCGCCCGGTGCTGTCAGTAAAGGTGTCGCGCGCGCCCTCGCGGACATTGAGGATGATCAGCGCTGCCACCAGTAACACCGGCAGGCTGGCGATTACCGCAAACGCCAGAGTCAGTTTTTGTTTTATGTTCATTGCTTGCGCCTTCCTTGTTCGAAGTGTCGGTCAGAAATATTTTGCGGATATTCCGTATTATGGTATACCAATATTCAATCAACCGAACAGCCGTCCTCGAAGGCGTGCCTGAATGGTGAGAAGACTCGCGAGCGCACAGCGCTCACGTCAGTTCGACAGGCCCGCACACGACCGGCCAATTACAAAAGACTCGAGGTAGCGTCATGAAATTTTCCCTGTTCGTACACATGGAACGCTGGGACGAAAGCGTCAGCCACCGCCAACTGTTCGAAGACCTGACCGAACTGACCCTGATGGCCGAGGCTGGCGGTTTCAGCACCGTGTGGATCGGCGAACACCACGCCATGGAATACACCATCTCCCCAAGCCCGATGCCGCTGCTGGCCTACCTCGCAGCGAAAACCACCACCATCCACCTCGGCGCCGGCACCATCATCGCGCCGTTCTGGCACCCGCTACGCGTCGCCGGCGAATGCGCCCTGCTCGACGTGATCAGCAACGGCCGCATGGAAGTCGGCCTCGCACGCGGCGCCTATCAAGTTGAATTTGACCGAATGGCCGGCGGCATGCCCGCCTCCAGCGGCGGCCAGGCCCTGCGCGAAATGGTCCCGGTGGTCCGCGCCCTGTGGCAAGGCGACTACGCCCACGACGGCGACATCTGGAAATTCCCCACCTCCACCAGCGTGCCGAAGCCGATCCAGAAGCCCAACCCACCCATGTGGATCGCCGCCCGCGACCCCGACTCGCACAACTTCGCCGTGGCCAACGGCTGCAACGTCATGGTCACGCCATTGATGAAAGGCGACGAAGAAGTCCTCGACCTGAAGAACAAATTCCAGACCGCGCTGGACAACAACCCAGACGTGCCGCGTCCGCAATTGATGGTACTGCGCCACACCCACGTGCACACCGCCGACGACCCGGACGGCTGGAAAGTCGGCGCGAAAGCGATCTCACGTTTCTATCGCACCTTTGATGCGTGGTTCGGTAACAAGCAGACACCGGTCAATGGCTTCCTCGCGCCGAGCCCGGAAGAGAAGTTTGCCGGACGTCCGGAGTTTGAGCTGGAAAGCCTGCACAAGACCGCGATGATCGGCACGCCGGAAGAGATCATTCCGCGGATCAAGTACTACCAGGAACTGGGGGTGGATGAGTTCAGTTTCTGGTGTGATAACAGCTTGCCGCATGAGGAGAAGAAGAAGTCGTTGGAGTTGTTTATCAAGCATGTGGTGCCGGCGTTTCGCTGATTACTCGGCGGACGGTCTCTGACCCACTAAAAAGCCCCGGACTTGTCCGGGGCTTTAGTTTTTAGAGATCACGGGAATGCGCTGGCCCGGCTGGGTGACATCGTAAACACGCTGCTCGCAACCCCGCCCAACAAACTGAAACTCCACCAGGTAGACCTTGCTTCGCTCCGGCGTAAAGGTACTGCTCAGCGGCCCGCAGCTATAAGTGTTGCCGGTGCCCATGCCGTTGGAACGCCCCGACACTTCGAAGGGTTCGTCGGTATTGGCTTGCGCTTCCAACTGAGGGAAGTGCTTGAACGTGGCGCTGTTGGCCGCTTCGTTAAGCTTGGCGATCCAGCCGAATACCTTACCCCGCCCGGAATCCACCACAGTACCCAGCACCTCCATTCGTTGATCGGGATCTGAAGCCCGGCGAACCGCGAACTCGACAGGGTATGTGTAACCTGTCGATCTCATGATGACTTTGGCGTGTTGTGCATCTGGCGTTGCCGTTCTTTGCTGAATTTGGACACCATCCTTTAAAAGACTGGGGGAAGAGTCTCTGACGTGGGTGTTGCAGCCTGAAAGTATGAAAAACACCATAAACAACGATGGTATTTTGGCCACTTTTTGGCACTCCGTTCCAGCGTTACAACGGCCCAACACTCACGATTGAGGCTACGAAGATTCACGAGCCATCAACGGCTAATTGATCGGCTCAATAACCCACGTCACCAGAGCCCGCGGCGACGTGCTACCTGTATCGAGGCACTCCTCTTATAAGCTGCCCAGAAGGTTCTTGTATTTCACACAAACTGAACTTTGGGAAAGAATAGAATCGTCCACGTCATTTAAAACACAAGGCCAGGCTTTCGCAAAACTTAAAAAAACCTTCAAGTAAATTAACTTCGCATGCTCGGTATGATCGAGGTTAAGCTCAATCATTACCTGCGGCTCCCCCCCCAAGACATCCTGCCACCCTTGCAGATCTTCGGCATCGTAAAATTCTTCAAGAATATCTTTTGAATGCAATGCCAGCCAGATTTCCGAATTGCCCTCGCTAACGCTGCCCCGAAAGGGCTTGCCGGAACTCACGAACCCACCGTGCGCCAAGATGATTTCTTTGAAGTCTTCTGTGTTCAACTTTTCTGATGAAATGATCATTGCCGATAACGACATGGTTATAACCCTCCTCTGCTCGCACCATACAAAAAGAGCTGATCTAAAGTGCTTATCACCTTGACACCTAGTTTCTCGTAGGACTTTATCTGCTGCGCCTTATCCATATTCGGCGCAAACAAAATGACTTGCTTGCGATCGGGATTCAGCGTTGGATTGTTTATGAATTTCAGCAACTGCTGCTGTTTCCCTGGTTTAGTACCGCTCGCCACTTCGATAATGAAATTAGGCGTTTCAGCATCAATTTCGCCAAGACCCAAGGGTTTCCCCTCTACGAATTTGTGCCTGAATATACTCTGATAATCCACTAGCACACCCTTGTCATAGAGTGCTTTACCTACTTGTCCCTCCAGCAACTCTCCCGGAGAGCTCGACTTCAATGCTTGCTCAATATCATCTGAAAACCTACCGGGTTCAAATTTCAGGAATCTACCAGCATTCCCAGCTTCACTGTCCGCCAGTCCCGCCAACTTGATCCGAAGCAATTCTGTTTCAGCAGCGGCTACTTTTGCTGCCTCCCGCTTCGCTACGACTTCCAGAATTGCGTCTACAACAAACTTACCACTTCGAATCCCTGTCATCGCGAGCATGGCGTCATCGAAGGCGCTAACAGAAAGTAACCCTTTATTACCAATTGTCGCCAGTCGATCAGCAGCATCCGTCACAACAGACTCAAATGACGAGATGCTCGACAACTCGTTCCCATACTGTGCTGTCTGTTCCCGGCCAAACTGGCCCCACTGCTGGTAAACCGCTCCTTGCCCAAATACCCCGGCAGCATTGAACAACGTCGAATCGTCGAATTGCTCTTTGGTGGCACTGAACGCGTATACCGGTGCGCCATTAGCGATAATCGGTCGACCATCACTCCAGGTCAGCGGGGTTTTCTGAGCGGTCAGTTGCGAGATAGCTTCATAAGCAACCCCCATATCAATAGCAAAACCCTCGGACTCAGAATCATTGCCCATGGTTTTCTGCATGACACTTTTCAGGCTTTCCAGGTGTGCTGCATCCACTTCGGCGCCAGCAGCGAGGAGGAGCAAGTCTTCCCAACGAGCGCTTGAATGTGGCGTTCCAAGCAAGCCTTGAAGCTCCTCGGCTTTTTTCTTCAGCAACGGGATCTCTTGCTGCTTGTGCAACTGGCGGTTGAACATCTCGACACCGGTTGCACTTGTAACCGCAGTCGTCGCACCCGTTGCTCCGCCACCAGACCCCGCCGCCGCGCCAAGACCCGAAGCAATCAAGGTAGCCAACGAATCCTGCTGCTTATCGCTGAGACCACTATCTTTCAGGGCTTTGGCAATCATTGGCATCAAGGCTGCGGAAACACCTGCACCCAGTGCACCGGCTGCAACGCTGCTGCCCGACAACCCCATTACCGCGCCAACCAGCGAGTGCAGCATGACGCGTGCGGCCCCGCCTTCGGCCCACGCCGCTTGAGTCACACTGTCAGTAGCATCGCGTGCTTGCTTGTCGGCGTAGTCGCCGATTTTTTTGAACGCGTCATTGGCCGTGGTGTTGGCGACGATACCGATGGCCGTCGTGCCGCCCACGCCTCCCAGGCCCACAGCAATCAAACCTGCCGCAACATCTGCCATGATGCGTTTTTCGCCGCCCACCTCCCAACTTTTAAGCTCGATGAGTGCTGCCAGACGCTCCTCGTCGGTCGTGGCTGCCTTCATTTTTTCAGCGGCCGCTTGCTGCTGAGCGTTGGCCACTTTGCCGATGATGTTTCTCGACAGCGAGACCGTGCTCTGAATCAGATCAATCCGCTCTTGAATGGCTTTTTGATCAGGTTTGTCCAGTGCCTCATTCGCATGCGCCGTATCACGATTCAGACCCACCAGATCATTCACGCCTGCAGCGTTGCGCACGATGATGGTGCCTTCGCTGACGGCACTGCGGGTCTTGCTCTGATCCGAGTCTTCAAGCGCCAGCGGAATGCTGCCGCCGACACTGGTGCCGGACTTGCCGCCATAAGACAGCGAAATGCCGGCCGACTGGGCACTGATATCGCTCGTATTTTTGATGTCACTGACGTACAGACGATCAGTGCTGAGCAGGTTCTTGTCCGTTGTCGCTTCACTGGCAATGACCGCGCCTTGCAGGGTGGTGTTTTTGCCAACAGTGATGTCGTATCCACCTTGACCGGCGAACAGACCGCTCTGATCTGTCACGGCCTTGTAGTCGCTGTTCATGTTGCCGGCGGCAAGACTTGCCGATCCGGTGACCGGCGCACCATAGCAAAATGGCGGAATACAGATACTCGCGCCGATACCGGCACTGCCCTGCTTGCTGCTCTGGGTCTCGGTGTCCTGACGCGAGGTGATGTTGAGGTTGCCGTCGATCACAGCCTTGATACTGTCGGCTCGGACTTGTGCACCTGCCAGCGTTGTGTCATTGCCGCTGTGCAAGGAGAGAGAGCCGGTATCGAGGGTAGTATTGACCTGAGTGACCGAGCTGCCGGTGCCTTTGTTTTTGGCTACAGACGCTCCGAGATCAAGGGTAAATCCGTTCTGCTCGCCCAGGTTGAAGCTAGCGCCAATGGCGGTTTTGTTATTACTGCCGTTGTTGGCCCAGTCAGCCGTGTTCTGTGCGCTCTCCAGGATAATGTCGTTTTTGGCGATCAAAGCGGTGTCTGCGGCTTTCACGCTGCTACCGACAATATGAATATCACCGGCAGTCCCCGGCGCACCGCCATCAGCGATGATCAACAGGTTCTTGCCCGCATTGATCGTGCTCTGCCTGGCGGTCTGACTGTTGTACTCGCTCGTACTCTTGCTGTGCGTATTTGCCAGTTCAGTGCCGATCTTTATCAACGAACCATTGCTGGCAGAGCCCTGTTTTTTGCCATAGTCCGAACCCGCACCTTCGGCGCCTCCCGCCATACCACCAAAGTCATTCAGCGCCATAGCGGCTTGAGCGTACTTGACTGCCTTAAGGCGCGGATCATCGGCGTTTTTCGCCGCTTCGACGGAATTGTGAATGGTATTGACCGTATCAACGATCATGCCGCCAATGACCCGACCCACCCCAAGGCTGCTCGATTTGTCGGTACTGCTTTGACTCGAGCTTTCCATGCCGGCGGCAATCGTTACCTTTGAGCCAATGAGGCTCATGTCTTTGGTGCTGACCAGATCACTGGCAATCACGCTTAGCTCGCGACCGCTGGAAAGCTTCACATTGCCTCCGCTGGAGCCAATGGTGCTGCCGGCCAACGTCGTCTGAGAAGACTGACCGTTGTGACTCTGGCTACCAACGGACAAATGCTGGTTACCGGTGATGTCATCTACACCCAGTTTATTGGCCGTCAGGACACCGCTCAGATCGCTTTTTTTCTCTTTGTGATACTCGTTTCGAGTAAAGGTGTTTTCCGCCGCTTTGATGGTCAGATCGCGGCCGGCCTGCACAGCCAAATCTTCTGTACTCACCAAGGCAGAACCACTGATCATGACGTCACGGTTAGCTACAACATCCACGGTATTGCCGGAGATCATGCTGCCGATCGCAGTGGTTTGCGTCTCGGACACTCGATCCTTCATCTTGCTGGATTTCAGACCACCCAGGCTTTTTTTGCTCGAACTGCTTTCATGGCGAACACTTTGCGAATCTGTGACAGCAACGATTTGCACATCATTGCCCGCCACCAACTTCACTCCACCTTTTTCAGAAGCAACTTCGCTGCCTTTGATAAGGACGTCATTGTTCGCTACCAGGCTGACGTCACCCCCTGCAGTTACCGAACTGGCAATATTGGTGGTGCTGGCCGTCTCATCAATCTGACTTTTCTTACCCGAAGAACTTTTCTTGGTCTTGGTGTAGAAGCTGTAGTCGCTGTCTTCCGCTGACTGAAGCGTCAGATTTGCACCCGCTGTCAAATAGGCTTCGTTTCCGGCGCTGACCCGACTGGCAATCAGATCCAAGTCCTTACCGGAATTGAGCATTACGGTGCTACCTGCAGTCACCGTTGCAGAAACCTGCCTCACCTCATCATCCTGACGAGACATCTTCTTGTTGGCAGAACGCGAGTGCTCTTCATCCGCCGCCGAACTGATCACCAGATTCTCAGTCGCCGACATCGACACATCACGCTTGGCGTCAATCGCACTGGCCACCACGTTGATGTCACGTTTGGCATCCGCTTTGAAATCACGCCCCGCATCAATATCGGCGCCCAGTTGCGTGACGCTGCTGACGGCTCCTCTCCAGCCAAGCGATGCGCTGTTGTCGATCTGCACCGCCGCCACGTTAACATCGCGACCGGCACTCAATGCCATGTCCTGACCGCTTTTCAAAACACCACCGATGACGTTGATGTCCTTGGCTGCTTTGATGGTCAGGTCGTTGGCAGCCTCGATCCGTGCGGCGTTATCGGCGTAATCCGTATGCTGGGTGACGGAGCCGTATTTGTCGTCCACCGAGGTGATGGTCCGTTCGTTGATCACATCGCCCGTGCGCGTGGTCAGGCTGACGTCCTTGCCGGCAATGATGCCGCCGGCCTTGTTGACGATGTTGTTGGTGGCCAGCAAGTCCAGACGGTTGCCCGCCTCGATCGAACCGCTGTTGACCAGATCCTTGCCCGCAGTGGCGGACAGATTATTGGTGGCCTTGAGCGTCCCGACGTTGTCGAGGTTTTCCCCGGCAATCAGCGTCACATCATTACCGGCAATCAGCGCCCCGGTCGGGCCCAAACGGCCGTTGGCCTGGGCCAGATACACCACCGGCACCAGCACTTTTTCGCCGTTCACTTCGTGTTCTTCGAGCCAGACGATGTCGTGGGTCAGTGCCGCGACTTGCTGCGAGGTGAGCCCAACGCCGACGGAAAGGTTGAGCGCGTCCTTGCTGGCGATGGCGTTGTTCATCAGGTACTTGAACATGCCCTCGTTGGAGGTCTGGCCGTCGAGGAAAGCCTGGCCTGTGCGTGCGGTGACGGCTTGCTGGATAAGGCGTTGTTCGTAGAGGCCATCACCGAGGCGCTTGGCGCTTTGGTCTGGATCGAAGCCGAGTTTTTCCAACAGGTAATCGGAGCTCATGAACGACTTGAGCTCGGTCAGCACCGGGTTGGTTTCGATCAGGTATTTGTGCGGATTGGACGGTGCTGTGGTGTCGGGGAGCCCAGTGACACGAGTGACCGGACGGGTGTCGATCGATTCCTTCATGTCGTTGCCGCGACTCGGCATGCCCGATCCGGCGCTGCCCTCGGGCACCTTGACATCGACCGTACTGGCGACGGCCTGAACCATGCTTGGGTTGCGGTGAAAAGTGTCAACGGCGCGCGTGCTGTCAGATACCGCTGCCGGGGCATCGATGAACAGGTTGCGCGGCCCGCCGCTGCTGGCGGCGACCAGATGGTCCTGGGCATTTACCGCAACATTACCGACCGTCCACGTTGGTGCTGGCCCGGTATTGCTGGCTGCGGTACTGCTGGAGCCCTGCCCGCTCAGGCGGAACAGACCGTTCTCACCCGTCGGCAGGGAGAAGCCCGGCAGGCTCAGCGGATTGACCTGTTGCTGGGCAAGATCCGGCGGCAGTTGGCTGTTGATGCGCACGACAACAGTACCGCTGTTGCCGACGTTGGTATTGGCGACTTTATTCGTGCCACCGTTTGCGCTGTAGTCCTGATGGATGACGCTGTTGGCGATTTCCTGGGTGGCGGTTATCGAGACATTACCGCCGGCCTGAATCACGGCATTGCGAGAGCTCGTGACGTCGGTAGCACCGGTACTGTTTACGGGCTTCTCGACAGCGACGCCTTGTTGGTAAGGCGCCAGCTCACCCGGTATCGCCATCAGATTATTCGGGTCGTACAACGACGGCGTTGAAGTCTCAAAGCCCGCGCTGTATCCGGACATCGCCCTACCGTATTTGCGACTGCCGACGTTCTCGCCTGTCTCGGCGTCAACGATGACGATGCCATTGCCGACGGTTTTGGCGATCGCTTTCCGGATCAAGCCTTCCGGCGCGATAACGTAGTACACAAACGGGAAATCGGGGTTATTGCGCTGGTTGTACGGGAGGATCACGTTGGCCATGAATTGCGCCGTTGTGCCTGTGCCCATCTCGAAGTTGTACTGACGCGTGACTTCAACGGTTCCGCTCTTCGCACCGATGTTCTTCAGACTATCGGCGATGATGTTGATGTTGCCGCCCGCCGCGACCGTACTTTTGCTGTTGAGGAATGTGCCGCCCTGGAAGGTGAAATCCTTGCCGACGTTGAACATCGCCGAGGCGCTGCTATCTGTGTCGAAGAATTGATAAGTCTCACGGGTGGCGAGGAAGTTGTTGAAGGTGCCCCCGACGCAGTCACCGCAACTGGCGGCGATCAAGCCCGAGATCAGCTTGCGTTCAACCGACGCTGTCGGCCCTTCCGTACGGTTCTCAAACACATCCGCATTCATCGTGAAGCCGCGCCCGCTCTCCATCGAGCCGGAGATGTTGTATATCCCCGCCGCCCGTGCCGCGCCGCCATAGCCGCCCATTACCACATCGCCCAGGCCGTAGAAATCACCGTGCTGGTTGGTCAGCGTCCCGACGCCAAGCGTCATGTTGTTACCGCTGAAAATCAGCCCACGGTCATTGAGCAGCGAAGGCGTGTTGATGATGAGGTTCTGTGCCGCACCGAGGGTGCCGTAGTTGGCAACACCGCCCGCATTGATCGTCAGGTCTTCGCTGGAGGTCATGCGCCCGGCGTTGGTGAGCTGTCCGCCGATATTGACGGTCGACGTCGCGCCTACCGCAAAGCTGCCGCCCGCCGCGACGTTCATCTGCGCGGCAGAAACGTAAGCGCCGCGCTGACTGGTCAAGCGGCCGCTGCCGCCGTAGGTACCGCCGATTTGCAGATCGAGGAGGCCATCACTGGCGATCAGCCCGTCGTTGCTCCAGTTGCCGCCACGGATCTGCAGCGAATCCGAAGCCAGCAGCTTGCCGCTCGCGGTCTGGCTGAACTGCCCGACATTGACGTTCAGGCGACCGGCCTGAATGACGTTGGAGTTGCTCCAGCTGTCGGCGTTGAGTTCCAACAGTCCGCCGGTGACGATGCTGCCGCCGGCGCCGATGACATTAGCGGTGGAGATGTCGAACTTGCCGCGTCCGACATGGTTGAGTTGCCCGCCGCCATTGAGGAAGCCGCCGAGCGCGAGGGTCATGTCAACGTTGGCGGTTTCCAGCACGCCGTTGCGGTTGTCGAGCAGACCGCCGATCTGGAACAGGGTCTTGCCGGTATTGCCCAGCGAACGCAGACGACCGTTCTGGTTGTCGACGCTGGCCGCTTTTACGCTCAGTTGGGTTTCGCTTTCGATGACGCCCGTGCCGTTGCGCAACGCACCCGTCAGGCCGAAGTCAATGCGATTCGCGGCGATCTGGCCGCTGGCATTTTCCAGATTCGAGCCGGTGACGCCGAGCGATCCCTTCGCATACAGCACACCGCTGCTGTTATCCAGCGCGGTGGTGGTAATGCTGCTGTCAGCGGACTGTGCGGAAATGCGCCCGCCGTTGTTGTTCAGCCCGGCCAGTGCGGTCAGGGTCAGAGCCTGCGCCTGGATGATGCCGCCCTGACGATTGTTGTTCAGGTCAAAACCGTTGCGCAGCACGCCGACGGTGCGTGCTTCCAGTGCGCCTTTGATGCTGGAAAGAATGCCGCCACGGTTGTCGATGTTGGCCGCTTTGACGAAGACCTTGCCGTTCTGCGCGATGACCTTGCCGCTCTGGTTGTCGAAGTCAGCGCCGATGTCCAGGGTCAACGCGCCTTCGCTCTGAATCGAACCCTTGCCGTTGCCCAGGCTGGCGGCGCTCAGTTCCACGCCGGCATTCTGGCTGTAGATCAGACCGTCAGCGCTGTTATTGATGGTGCCCGTTGCGCTGATCTGCAACTGATCGTTGGCCGCGACCGTGCCCTTGTTGCTGTTGTCCAGCGAACCGGTACGCACCTCGAGGGTTTTCTGGCTGGCGATCTGACCGTTCTGGTTGCGCAGGTCGGTGACGCCCTTGAGCAACATCGCGCCGCTGCTCGCCAGCTTGCCGGCGTTATTGTTCAGCTCGCCGCTCAGGCCGAGAGAGATTGCGTCGTTGCTGGCGATCTGTCCGCCACTGTTGTCCAGACGCGAGGCGGTTGCGGTGAAAGCCTGTTCGGCATTGACTGAGCCGCTGGCATTGGTGAACGCCGTACTCACGACATCCAGTGCCGCACCACTGAAGATCAGGCCCTGATTGTTGTTCAGCGCACCGCCCAGTGTCAGGATCTGGCCTGCGCCACTGCTGAGATTGCCCTTGTTGCTATTGTCGAGACTGCCCGCTTTTACGATCAGATTGCCTTGGGCAACCAGTGCACCGCTGCCACTGTTTAGCAGCGCGTCCTTGAGGTCGACCGAGACGTCGGCGAACTTGCTGGAGAGCGTGCCGCTGTTGCGGTTGTCGAGGCTGTCGACGTTGACGGTGAGTCCTTGCCAGCCGGAAATCAGGCCTTTCTGGTTGATCAGTGTGGTGCTACGCAGCAGCAGTTTTTCGCCGCTGATGATCTTGCCGGAAGTGTTGTTGAGCGCTTGAGCGATGAGATCGAAACCGAGGTTGCTGGAAATCTCGCCGCTCTGGTTGTTCACGTCACGCAGGCGTTTGAGCGTCAGTGGCCCTTGGGCAGTGAGCAAGCCGCGCTGGTTGTCGAGATCGCCATTGGCAAGGTCGAGGGTCACGGCTTTGTCGCCCAGCAGGCGTCCGCCGTTCTGGGTCAGGGACGTCAGTTTCAAGTCCATGTCACCGCTGGCAGAAACCTCCCCGTCTTCGCTGGAGTCCAGCCCGGTGGCGATCAGGGTCAGGTTGCCCTGGCTGTTGATCAAACCACTGTCGCGGTTGTTCAACCCGGCACTGCTGATCTCGAGCGACTGCGCCGCGCTGATCAAGCCTCTGCCGTCATTGCGCAGCAAGCCGTCCACAGTCAGGTCGAGGTCGCCCCGGCTGACCAGATTGCCGCCGCTGTTGTTCAGACTTGCCGCGCGTGCGTCGATGACCGCCGCGCCGATCATGCCTTTGACGTTGTCCAGTGCCGCCGCGATGCGCAGGGTCAGGCCCTGATTGCTCAAGAGCTTGCCGTTGCTGTTGTCCAGGCTTTGCGCAGTCAGGGTGAACGCCTCGGCGCTGGAAATCTTGCCGCCCTGGTTGTTGACGCCCTTGAGCTGCTTGAGCAGCAGCGCGCCCGGGGCGTTGATCAAACCACCGATGTTGTTCAACTGACCGTGGTTCAAATCCAGGCTCAGTTGCGTGTTGCTGAACAGCTTGCCGCCTTGCTGATCGAGGCCGCTGACCGAAGCCGTCAGCGCGTTTTGACTACCGATACTGCCGTCGCCGCCGTTGGTGACCTGACCCGCCGTGAGGTTCAGGGTGTCGGCACTGCTGAGTCGACCGTTGCTGTTATCGAAGGCGCCGGTGGTCACGGTGACCGCGCCTTTACCGCTGAGCGTGCCCTTCTGGCGATTATCGAGGCTGGCGCCAGTCAGCAGCAGCATGCCATCGGTGACGATCTGGCCAGCCTGGTTATCGATGCTGCCGTCACTGTCCAGCTTCAGATCCGCCGCGCTGGACAGGCTACCGCCAACGTTGGTCAATTTCGCGGTGTCGACCGTCAGCGTGCCTTCGCTGCTGACCTTGCCCGAGCTGTTGTCAACGGCGCCGGTGAGGTTCAGCGACATGCCTTGCTGGCTGAGCAATTCGCCGCTGTCGTTGGCCAGCGAGTCCCCCTGCAGGGTGAACCGGGCACCTGCATTGATCAGCCCTTTGCTGCGGTTGAGCACTTCGTCGACAGTCAGGATCAGGCCTTTGCCGGTGAAGATCTTGCCGCCGTCGCTGTTGTCGATTTTTTTGCCAGTGACCAGCAAATCACCGTTGCTGCTGATTTCGCCGCCACGGTTGTCCAGATCAGCAACGGTCAGGGTCATGTCCTTGCTCGATCCGAGCAAACCGTTCTGCTGATTATCGAGTTGACCGGCCTGAAGTTTCAGCACGCCGGTGGCGATCAGTTGCCCTTTCTGATTGTTGACGGTTTTTGCCTGCACGCCGGCATCGGCCTTGCCAGCGATGTTGCCTTCACGGTTGACCAGTTCATCAGCGTTGACGGTCAGTTGGCCGTCAGCGATGACCGTACCGAGCTGGTTATCCAGGGTCTTGTCGACAGTCAGCAACAACTCGCCGCGACTGCTGATCAAGCCTTCATGGTTGCCTAGATTGCCGCTGTGGCTGTCGAGCGAGGCGCCAGAGATCACGCCTTTGAGGTTGTTCAATGCCGCTGCGATGCGCAACGTCAGGCCTTGCTGGCTGAGCAGTTTGCCGTTGCTGTTGTCCAGCTCACGCGCGGCGAATGTGAAAGCCTGCTGGCTGGAAATTTCCCCGCCCTGGTTGTTCACACCATTGAGGTTTTTCAGCAACAGCGTGCCGGGTGCATTGATCAAACCGCTCTGGTTGTTCAACTGGCCGTGGTTCAGATCAAGCGTCAGGTCGGCCTTGCTGAACAGTTCACCGCCCTGCTGATCAAGCCCGCTGAGCGAAACATCCAGCGCCTGCTGACTGGCGATGCGGCCAGCGGCGTTGTTGACCTGGCCGGCCTTGAGCGTCAGTGCCGCACCGCTGGTGAGTTTGCCGCCATCGTCGTTATTGAAAGCGCCGGTCTCGACCCGGCTACTGCCTTGGGCGTAAATCACACCTTTGCGACTGTTATCCAGACTGCCGCTGTTGACGGTCAGCGCGCGGTCGGTATTGATCGAACCGGCCTGATTGAGCAGCGCGCCAGTGCTGGTCAGCTTCAGATCGCCGCCACTGCCGAGACTGCCGTTGCTGTTGTCGATGCGTGCGGCATTGACGGTCAGCGTGCCGTCGCTGCTGATCGCACCGAGCGCATTCGCCAGCGCATCATCAAGGGTGATAACCAGTGCGTTGAGGCTGCTGAACGTGCCGCCACTGTTGTCGAACGTGGTGCCAGTGACCGTCGCCGCGCCTTTGGTCGCGGCGATCAAACCTTTGCTCTGGTTGATGAGTTTGCCGACGCTCAATCCGAGATCGCTGCCGGAAAGAATCTTGCCGTTGCTGTTGTCCAGACGCAGTCCTTTGACGTTCATCAACAGGCTGCTGGAGATTTCGCCGCTGCGATTGTCGACGTCATCCACCGATAGGGTCAGTGCTTGGGTGGTGCCGACCAGTCCGCCGTTACGGTTATCGAGGGACTTGCCGCTCAGGCTCAGATTGCCTTGCGCGACCAGTTCGCCGCCCTGTTGCTGCAGCAGGCCGATGGTTGCCAGCAAGTCGCTTTGGCTGGCAATGCGCCCGGCAGCGTTTTGAATCTCTGCGGCGGTAAGGTTGACCGCGCCGGCTGCGCTGAGCAGACCACCGCTGTTGTCCAGACGAGTGCCCACATAGGTCAGGCCTTGTTTGCCGCTGATCACACCCTTTTCGCGGTTATCCAGTTGTGCGACGTTAAGGTTCAGTTGCTGGTCAGCCTGGATCACACCGCCCCTGTTATCGACCACATCACCGCGCAGGGCCAGCGTGTTTTTACCGATGACTTTGCCGTCGCTGTTGAGCAGCGTGCCGGCCTGCAGATCAAGGGCGCCTTTGGCCGAGATGTCACCTTTGTTGCGGTTGTCGAGGGTGCCACTGATGCGCGCCGTCAGGCTGCCATCGCTGACCACCGCACCGGCCTCGCGGTTATCCAGACTCGCGGCTTTGAGATTGACCAAACGCCCCGAACCAAGAACGCCATCACGGTTGTCCAGCGCCCCGCTCAGGTCGATGTTCAGGCCCAGATCACCGAGCATCTGCCCGCTACGGTTGTTGAGCATGCCGCCGCTGATGTTGATGTTTTGCGCGCTGAGCGTGCCGCTTTGATTGTTCAGGATCTGCGTTGCGTTGACCCTCAGGTTGCGGCTGGCGGTGAGGTCTTTGCCGCTGTTGTTGATGGCCTGTGCGCTCAGGCTCAGATCACCGCTGTTGTTACGGCTGCCGTCTGCGTTGACGCCAGCTTCAATGGCGCCGGCGTTGGTCAGTTGCCCACCGGCGCTGAGCATCACGCTGTCGCGGGCGGCCAAGGTCTGGCGGTTGGTCAGGTTGCCTTGGGTCTGTACGTTGAGCGATGTGCCGGCGTAAATCGGAGCTTGCGCGTCGAGGCTGGCAGCTTTGACGTTGACCGCGCCGGTGGCCGAAGTGTCGACCAGGCTCAATTGACCATTGGCATCCAGCTGAATATCACCGCCGCTGGCGATCAGTTTGCCGTCGAGTTTCACCCCGACGCCGGCCTCGGTGCCGACCAGTTTGATCGCCCCGGCGTACATGCCGCCGAGTGCCGAGGAGTCGATGGCCAGTTGCGGTTTGGCGCTGCCGTCGTCGGCGCGGGCCGTGGCGTTGAGGCTGTCGGCGTTGACGTCGTTGCGACCGGCGACGATGGTCAGGTTCTGTGCCTGGATCTGCGCATTGATCTTGGCGCTGCGGGTGATGATTTCGAAGCGGTCGATATTGGTTGCGTTGATGCCCGCGCCTTCGATAGCCACGCTGCCTTGATCAACCTGAAAGCGATCCAGCCGACCGTTTTCCAGCACTGGTTTACCGGTAGTCAACGTCACCCGTGGTGCGTTGATGAAACCGCAGCCATTGCAGGTGATGCCATACGGGTTGGCGACAATCACTCGCGCAGACTGCCCGGCTACTTCGGTGTAACCGCGCAACTGACTCGGGTTGCCGCTGATGACTTCGTTGAGAATCGCCTGCGCCGAACCGCTGTTTTTCAGGTTCGGGTTGCCGATGACGTGGCCGCCCAGTTGCGTGTTCGATGTTTGCGCTGCGCCGTTGTTGAGAATGACGCCCTGCGCACCGACGTTGTAGTCGTGGAACTGGTTGTGCGACAGGCCACTGGCGTTGGGCGTGGCGATGTTGATGATCGGCACACCATTGCCGGCGCGGTCCAGCGTGGTATTCGGGTTGGCAACGACGATGCCGTCGGCCTGCGCCCAGACCGGTTGCCAGAACATGACGTTCGCCAGCAGGAAGGCAAGTCCGCGCTTGGGCATGCCAAGGAACAACTCACGGTTTTTAACGACCGCACTCGGCTGATCTGCGAGGAAGGCAAACTGGCGAACGTCCATGTCAATGACCCCGATTACTAGCGTTTAGATGAAAAAGTCCAGGCGGAAATAGATCGGCGCTTCACGCTCAGTCAGCGCGTCCGGTCGTTCCAGGGAATGCGCGAAAGTCACGCTGGCGGCCACATGCTGACCACGTGCGAACAACTCCAGCGAGTTGCTCGACATGCGTCCGTGCTGATCGCCGTTGTAGCGATCACCGCGAATTACGCCCTGGTCGTAACCGAGGCTGGTGCCGTATTCGGCGAACACCGGTTGCAGCCATTCGGCGGTCACCGGGCGGCTCCAGCGCAGGTCGTTGCGCCAGTAGCCACCACTGTCGCCGGACAGCGATTGATCCTTGTAGCCGCGGATCGACGCCAAGCCGCCGAGGCTGGTGCGTTGTGGGCTGAACAGCACATCTTCGCTGCGCTGGCCGGTCATCAGGCTGCTGAAGCTGAAGGACTCACCGAGTAATTTGAACGGCTGCAAATAGCTCAGGGTTGCGGTGTATTTGCGGTAGCGTGCATCCGGTTCGCCGGGACCGGGATCGTGACTGCCCTGCGCATCGAAAGCACCAATGCCCTCCTGCATGCCAGCGTCGAAGTTGACGAAAGCGCTGCCGACACGACGGCCGTGGTTGAAGCCGAATTGCGCTTCGCTGATGCGATTGCTGCTCAGTTTGAGTTTGCTGTCTTCGATGTAGTTGTTAGTGCGCAGGTACGAAAGTCCCGCGCTGAGGGAGGTCTTGCTGACCGCGTCGCGATGGATCACGCGTTCGGCGCGCAACTGATGGTTTTCGCTGTCGCCGGTCTGCTTGAAGTTGTAGCCGTTGGCGGCGATCTGCGAGCGGTACTCGCTCTGGCTGTAGGTGTAACTGAACGTCCACCAGCCCCACGGCAGACTGTAATTGAGCATGGCGTTGTTGGAGGTGTGCTGATGATCGGTCATCGCATCGTGGCCGCCGCGCAGGCTCAGTTGGTCGGCCAGACCCAGCGGGCTGTCCCAGTCGAACGATGTGCCCCACTGCTGCTCGCCGGTGCTGCGCTGGCCATCGTTGCTGCGCGACAGGCCGGCGCGCCATGGCTTCTGCGGCGTATTGGTGACGCGCACTTCGCTGCCGCCGACATTCTGCCCCGGCGCCAGCTCCATTTTGGCCTGATTGGATGGCAGGCGATTGAGCTGGTCGACCATTTGCTCGATCTCGCGCAGGTTGACCAGTTCACCGCTTTTGCCGGGAAAGGCCATGGCCAGTTCGCGATCCGAGAGCCGGCTGTTTTCTGCGCCTTTCATGCCTTCGAGTTTGCCTTCGACCACCAGCACTTTCAGGTGCCCGGCGGACAGATCCTGTTGCGGCAGATAAGCGCGGCTGGTGACCAGACCTTTTTCGATGTAGTGATCGGTGATGACTTTGAGCAGCTCGTTGAGCTGCGGCACGCCGAGGCATTCGCCGATATAAGGCTTGAGCAGCCGCGCCTTGTCGCGCTCCGAGAGGCTGTCGGCGCCCTTGAGCTCGATGTCCTTGATGGTGAAGCAGCGAGTGTCGACGGGGGATGTCGGCTGTACGGGTTTGGCGTCTTTGCCGGGCAGATCCTTGAGTTCTTCGAGGCGCCGCTGCTGCTCTTCGAGCAAACGGTTCTGACGTTCGCGGATCAGGTCGGTTTCACCGGGAGTGGGCGCGGCCCAGGCAGATTCAAGCGGAGAGAGGCAGAGCAGCGCCAGGCACAACCGCGCCGTGAAGGCGGGTGAAAACATGTTCGATCCCTCGACACAAAAAGTGACATCAAAATAGTGGCGCGATATTAGAGGGCCATCATTTTGACGTCAAACTTAAGTTTGTTCCGCTCATCGGGATTTGCCGCGCTTTCATACGGGTGAAACCAGCACCTGCGTACAAGTGGTGGGCGCGTTTTGCGCGGATAGTGGCCGTTGCCCATTCGGCATCTATTCTTGCCACACACGATCACAAGGAGTTTGCATGAGCACCTTCAAGACCCAAGACGGTACCGAGATCTATTACAAGGACTGGGGCAGCGGCAAGCCCGTGCTGTTCAGCCACGGCTGGCCGCTGGATGCCGACATGTGGGAATACCAGATGGAATACCTGAGCAGTCGCGGCTATCGCACCATCGCCTTCGACCGCCGTGGTTTCGGTCGCTCCGATCAACCATGGACCGGCTACGACTACGACACTTTCGCCGATGACATCGCCGGCCTGATCAACCATCTGGACCTGCGCGATGTGACCCTGGTCGGCTTCTCGATGGGTGGCGGCGACGTCAGCCGCTACATCGCCCGCCACGGCAGCGAGCGCGTTGCCGGTCTGGTATTGCTCGGTGCGGTGACGCCGCTGTTCGGCAAGAAAGCCGACTTCGCCGATGGCGTCGACAAATCGGTGTTCGACGGCATCAAGGCTGGCCTGCTGAAAGATCGCGCGCAGTTCATCGCCGACTTCAACGCGCCGTTCTACGGCACCAATCAGGGCCAGAAAGTCTCCGACGGCGTGCTCACGCAAACCCTGAACATCGCGCTGATGGCATCGCTCAAGGGCACCGTCGACTGCGTGACCGCGTTCTCGGAAACCGACTTCCGCCCGGACATGGCCAAGATCGACGTGCCGACCCTGGTGATCCATGGCGACGGCGACCAGATCGTGCCGTTCGAAACCACCGGCAAGCAGGCCGCCGCGCAAATCAAGGGCGCCGAGTTGAAGGTTTACGCGGGCGCGCCGCACGGGTTTGCCGTGACCCATGCGCAGGCGTTGAACGAGGATCTGCTGGCGTTCCTCAACCGGTAATCCCGCACGGCACACGCCGTAGTCAGATGCTGATGAGCCAAGGCCCGCGCGATGCGGGCCTTGTGTTTTGCACTATGGTATTTTCCTGCGTCCACCACTCGGAGACGGAAATCCCATGCTGCGAATACTCGGCAAAGCCTCATCGATCAACGTGCGCAAAGTGCTGTGGACCTGTGCCGAACTGGACATCCCGTTCGAGCGCGAAGACTGGGGTTCGGGTTTCAAGTCGCCGAACACGCCGGAGTTTCTCGCGCTCAACCCCTGCGCCATGGTGCCGGTGATCCAGGACGGCGATTTCACTCTCTGGGAATCCAACACAATCATTCGTTATCTGGCGACGCGTTACGGCGGTGCGCATTTGTATCCCGCTGAGCCTATTGCCCGCGCGCAGGTCGATCAGTGGATCGACTGGCAGGCCTCGGAGCTGAATCGCTCGTGGTCGTATCCGCTGATGGCGCTGGTGCGCAAGTCGCCCGACTATCAGGACCTCGATGCCCTGGCCGCCGGCTGCCGGGACTGGACGCGCAACATGCAAATCCTCGATCGCCAACTGGAGAAGACCGGCGCATACGTCAGTGGCGAGCAGTTTTCCCTGGCGGACATTCCGATCGGGCTGTCAGTGAATCGCTGGTTCGAAACGCCGCTCGATCACGGGAATCTGGCTGCGGTGCGCGCCTATTACGATCGCTTGAATCAGCGCGACGGTTATCGTTTGTACGGGCGCAATGGCACGCCGTAAAGATGCGCTCGATCAGGCTTGCTCACGCACCACGCCCCGCTCTTCAAGCAAACGCACGAACATGCTCAGACTGCGCGACACCGTGCCCCGGCGCCACACCAGCCACGTAGTCAGATAGCGGAAGTCCGCGGTCAGCGGCCAGACGCTGACCGTCGCGCTGCCGGGCATGCTCTGCAGCATTTTGCGCGGCATCAGCGCCAGGCCGGCACCGGCGCTGACGCAGGCGAGCATGCCGTGGTAGGACTCCATTTCGAAGATCTTGCCGGGTACGGCAGCGTCGGTGCTGAACCATTTTTCGAAATGGTGACGGTAGGAACAGTTGGAACGGAAGGCGTAGATATTCTCGCCGTTAACGTCCGCCGCACGTTCGACCGGTGAATGATTGAGCGGCGCGATGATGACCATTTCCTCCTCGAACGCCGGCACACCTTCCAGGGCCGGATGCAGCACCGGGCCGTCGACGAATGCCGCAGCCAGACGCCCGGACAGCACGCCGTCGATCATCGTCCCCGATGGCCCGGTGGACAGGTCGAGGTCGACCTTCGGGTGCTGCTGGTTGTACGCCGCCAACAGTTCGGGAATACGTACCGCTGCGGTACTTTCCAGCGAGCCCAACGGGAACGCGCCCTGGGGTTCTTCGCCTGCCACCGTAGCTCGGGCTTCCTGCACCAGATCGAGAATGCGCCGCGTGTATTCGAGAAAACTCCACCCGGCCGGCGACAGGCGCAGACGGCTCTTCTCGCGGATAAACAGATCGACGCCGAGGTCCTGCTCAAGCTGCTTGATCCGCGTAGTCAGGTTCGACGGCACGCGATGAATCTGCGTGGCGGCAGCGCTGATGCTGCCGTGCTCGGCCACGGCCTTGAAGATTTCCAGTTGCACCAGATCCACAGTCATTCTCCGATCGTGAAAGAAACGATCTCTATTATTCAGTTTCCAGAAAACTAACGCCACCCTACTCTAGGCCCATCCGACGAACCTACAGGACAACGTCAATGAGCCAGATTTCCAGCCAGACCCACGCCATCTCGATCAACCCGGCCACCGGCGAGCAGATCGGTCATTACGCGTTTGAATCCGCCGCTGCCCTTGATGCGGCACTGACTCGCGCTGCCTTCGCTTTCGGCAAGTGGAAGCGCAAGCCGCTGCAGGATCGTTCGCGCCTGTTGACCGCCCTCGCCGGCGCGCTGCGTGAAACCTCAGAAGCGATGGCAACCATGATCACCCGGGAAATGGGCAAGCCGATCGCCCAGGCCCGTGGCGAAATCGAGAAATGCGCCAAGCTCTGCGAGTGGTACGCCGAACACGGTCCAGCCATGCTCGACGCCGAAGCCACCCTGGTTGAAGGCGGCAAGGCGCGTATCGAGTACCGTCCGCTGGGGCCGATTCTGGCGGTGATGCCGTGGAATTTCCCGATCTGGCAAGTGCTGCGCGGCGCGGTGCCGACGTTGATCGCTGGCAACACTTACGTGCTCAAGCATGCGCCAAACGTGATGGGCAGCGCTTACCTGCTGCGCGATGCGTTCGTCCGCGCCGGTTTTCCCGATGGCGTGTTTGAAGTGATCAACGTCACCCCGGAAGGCGTTTCCAGCGCCATCGCCGATCCGCGCATTGCCGCCGTGACCCTGACCGGCAGCGTCCGCGCCGGCATGGCCATCGGTGCTCAGGCCGGTGCGGCATTGAAGAAATGCGTGCTGGAACTCGGCGGCTCCGATCCGTTCATCGTGCTCAACGATGCTGATCTGGATGAGGCGGTGCACGCGGCGGTGGTCGGTCGTTATCAGAACTCCGGCCAGGTTTGCGCGGCTGCCAAGCGTCTGATCATCGAACAAGGTGTTGTCGAAGAGTTCACCCGCAAGTTCGTTGAAGCGACACGCCAGTTGAAGGTGGGCGATCCGCTGAATGCGGACACCTATATCGGGCCGATGGCGCGCTTCGATCTGCGTGATGAACTCGATCAGCAAGTGCGTGACACGTTAGAGGAAGGCGCGAAGCTGCTGCTCGGCGGCAGAAAAGCCGAGGGCGGCGGCAACTTCTACGAACCGACCGTACTAGCCGATGTGACCGACCGCATGACTTCGTTCAAGCAAGAGCTGTTTGGCCCGGTCGCTTCGATCATCACCGCCCGCGATTGCGCACACGCCGTAGCCTTGGCCAACGACAGCGATTTCGGCCTGACTGCCACGATCTACACCGCCAACGTCGCACTGGCCGAGCAACTGACCAGCGAACTGGAAACCGGCGGCGTGTTCATCAACGGCTACTCGGCGAGCGATCCGCGTGTGACCTTCGGCGGCGTGAAAAAAAGCGGCTTCGGTCGTGAGCTGTCGCACTTTGGCGTACGGGAATTCTGCAATGCGCAGACCGTATGGCTGGATCGTAAATAAGCCGGGTGCTGTAAAACCTGTGGGAGCGAGCCTGCTCGCGAAAGCGGTGTATCAAGCGATGAAGATGCCGAATCCACCGGAGCCATCGCTGGCAAGCCAGCTCCCACAAATACTGCGGTGGAAACTGATACAGCAAACACCATAGAATCCTGTGGGAGCTGGCTTGCCAGCGATGGCGGTGCATCAGCCAGCATTTATACCGACTGATTCACCGCTTTCGTGAGCAAGCTCACTCCCACAAGTCCACGCAATTTACAGATATTTCAGCCAGCTGATGTCGCGGCGCCGCGCTTTCAATGCAGAGAACCAGCGCACCGCCGGGAACAGCACCACGGCAAGAACCACCGCCGCCAGCCACACCGCCGTCACCGTCGAAAAGCCGAAATAGCTGCCCTGATTCAGGCCGAACAGCGCCACACCGATCAGGTACAACACCTTCAACACATACAAGTGCAGCAGATAGAAAAACATCGGTGCCGAGCCGAACACCGTCAGCCAGCCAATCCAGCGGCGACTCTGCACGCGCTCAAAGGCGAGCAACAGCAACAGCCCCACGCTCACAGTCAGCGCGATGAACAGCAGCGATGGCGGGTATTTGGTGATGTTGAAAAAGCTCATCAGTGTCTGCACCAGCGAATCGCTGATCGCCCACGGTTTTTCGCCGTAGCCGTTAATCAAGCGCAGCACCACAAATCCCAGCAATCCACCGACCCCGGCAATCAGCAAACGACGCTGACGCACCGCCGCGTCCATGCCGCGAGCAAACCACGGCCCGAGCGCATAGCCCAGGCCGATTACACCAATCCACGGCAGCAGCGGGTACGAGGTGCGCAGGCGCAGGGTTTCGCTGATCTCGATCCAGCCTCGATCATGCAGAATCGCCCAAGGCACATGCAGCGCCGACTCGACCGGGAAATGCAGCGTATCAAGCAAGTTGTGCCCGGCGATGATCGCCACGCTCAGCGTCAGCAGCAGCGCACGTGGCAACCAGACCAGCAGCGCCAGCGCGATCATGCTCAGGCCGATCGCCCAGATCACTTGCAGGTAAATCACGCTCGGCGGCAACTGGAACGTCCAGGCGAAGTTGACCAAAGTGAATTCCAGCGCCACGAGGAACAATCCGCGTTTGAACAGAAATGCGCTGACATCGGCTTTGCCGGAGTATTTTTCGCCGTAGAGCCATGCCGACAAACCGGTCAGCAAGACAAACACCGGCGCACACAGATGCGCCAGAGTGCGGCTGAAAAACAGCGCCGGCTCGGTGCTGGCGATGTCCATCGGATCGGAGACCTGTCGGTGCAACAGGAAGGTTTCACGTACGTGATCGAGCAGCATGAACAGGATCACCAGGCCTCTGAGCGCATCAATGGATAGCAGCCGGCCAGTCGTCAATGGGGCAGAACGGGGAAGCACAGGGGTCATGGGTCTTTCGCAATCGAGAGGAATAACACCGGACAGCCACAACGCCGCCCGCAAATTTCGCGTTACCTTATAACACCAGAAAAACAAAACCCAAACATGCACCATCGAAGTTGCCCATCAGCGCCAGCCTTCTATAGTGAACAGGTCCGCCCTGCCCTTGAGCGCTGTCCATGGTCAACACCGAACACCTGATCATCTGCGAGCACTGTGATTGTGTGTACGAGAAAGTCGTGCTCGGCAAACACCAGAAAACCCTGTGCGTGCGCTGCGGTGGCGTGCTGCAGCGCTTCAACGGCCTGACCATCGAGCAGCGTCTGGCCCTGACGTTCACGGCCGCGATGCTGTGGCTGTTCGCCAATTTCTATCCGGTGATGAGCATCAGCCTCAAAGGCATGAAAAACAGCGCGACCCTATGGGATTCGGTGCTCGCGCTGAGCCAGGGACCGATCACCTTTATCGCGATGGTCGCGGCGATCGCAATCATCATTGCCCCGGCATTTCAGTTGGTGTTGTTGATCTGGGTGTTGAGTTTTGCCCTCGGCCTGCGCCGGGCACCGGGGTTCAATCTGTGCATGCGCTGGCTGGAAACCCTGCGCCCGTGGAGCATGCTTGAGGTGTGTCTGCTGGGGGCGATGGTCGCGGTGTTCAAACTCGCCGGCCTGCTCGATGTGCTGCCGGGGATCGGCCTGTTCGCCCTGGCGGTGCTGAGCCTGATGATGATCCGCATTGCCGGCCGTGACATCCGTGAACTCTGGGACATTTTATGAAGCGTCCACCGACCGCCAGTGAACTCAATTTATGCCTGTGCCACAGCTGTGGCCTAGCCTGCGATATGACCGACGAGCCACACGAGTGCCCGCGCTGCGATGCGCCGCTGCATCGGCGCAAAACCAATTCGCTGACGCGAACCTGGGCGTACATGCTCGCCGCCCTGGCCTTTTATATCCCGGCCAATCTGCTGCCGGTGATGAATACGGTGATGCTTGGCAACGGCGCCGACAGCACGATCATGAGTGGCGTGCTGGAGTTCTGGGAGGCCGGGGCGTGGGACATCGCCCTGATCATTTTCATCGCCAGTATCGCGGTGCCGGGGGTCAAGTTCGTCGCCCTGACCTTGCTGCTGGTCACCGTACAGCGCAACAGCGATTGGGCGCGCAGGGAGCGTTCGAAGCTGTACCGCTTCGTCGAACTGATCGGCTACTGGTCGATGCTCGACGTACTGGTGGTCGCGCTGGTCGCGGCGCTGGTGAAATTCCAGGCGCTGGGCGATATCGAGCCACGACCGGGCATCCTGTTCTTCGGCCTGGTCGTGGTGTTCACCATGCTCGCGGCGATGAGTTTCGACCCGCGCCTGATCTGGGACAAGGACACCAGCGACACGGTCAGCGACGCAGCGTCTGGAGCAGCACCTGCAACGGATGGCGCAGCGCCTGATCCGACTGGCGCTTGACCTGGCTGCGGCAGGAGTAGCCGGTCGCCAACGCCTCGCCCTGCTCCGCCGGAGCCTGCACCTGACGCGCCCACGACTGCTCGTAAATAACGGCCGAGGTCTGGCGATTACGTGCTTCGTGGCCGTAGGTGCCGGACATGCCGCAGCAACCGGTAGCCTGCGTGGCCAGCTTCAGACCGGCACGTTCGAAGACCTGTTCCCACTGGCGGGTCGCGGCCGGCGCGTTGGTTTTCTCCGTGCAATGGGCGAGCAGACGAAACGCTTTGGGCTGAGCCTCAGGCGCCTGCTCCGGCATGACCTTGAGTAACCACTCCTGCACCAGCGCTACTTCTGGGCACTCATTCAGGCCCGGTACTTTCAGGTATTCCTGGCGATAGACCAGAGTCATCGCCGGATCCAGCCCCAGCAGCGGCACGCCGGTCTGCGCCAGCGCCTGCAACTGCTCAGCGTTACGCAACGCCGCGCGATTGAACGCCGAGAGAAAGCCCTGCACGTGCAGCGGCTTGCCGTTGGCGCTGAACGGCGCGAGATAGACCTGATAACCCAGGCGCGAAATCAGCTCGACCAGATCAGCCAGCAGCGGCGCTTCGAAGTAGCGGGTGAAGGCATCCTGCACGATGACCACGCTGCGTTCGCGCTGCCCTGGGGTTAGCGCCGACAGCGTTGCGACAGTTGCCGGCTGCACCTGCCAACGGCGCATCGCCGCATGGAAATCGAAACGGCTGAGCAGCGGCACATCGACCATGCCACCGATCCGCGCCAGTGCGCCACGCACCCAGCCCGCGCCCATCAAGCCGTTGTACAGCGCCGGAATACGCGCCATGTAGGGAATGGTGTATTCCAGCGAGGCAATCAGGTAATCCCGGGCCGGACGCAGATAACGACTGTGATACAGCTCGAGAAAACGCGAGCGGAATTCCGGCACGTTGACCTTCACCGGGCACTGCCCCGCGCAGGATTTACAGGCCAGGCAACCGGCCATGGCGTCGTACACCTCATGGGAAAAATCCGCCGATGGATCGCGACTGTTGCGCCAGCGCTGCCACAGCGTGCTGAAAAACGCCGGTTTACGGATTGCGTCCGAGAGCACATCGACGCCCGCCTCGCCCTGCAACCGCAGCCATTCGCGAATCAGCGAAGCGCGGCCCTTGGGCGATTGCGCGCGTTCGCGGGTGGCTTTCCACGACGGGCACATGGCGTCATCAGGATCGAAGTTGTAGCAGGCGCCGTTGCCATTGCAATGCATGGCCGCGCCGTAGCTTTGCCAGACTTTCTCGTCGATCTGCCGATCCAGCTCGCCGCGCAGGGCCACTTCGTCGATCTTCAGCAGTGCCGATCCGCTGTTGGCCGGCGTGGCGATTTTGCCCGGATTGAACTGGTTGAACGGGTCGAACGCCGCTTTCAAGGCTTGCAGCGCCGGGTACAACTCGCCGAAGAATGCCGGCGCGTATTCCGAACGCAGGCCCTTGCCATGCTCGCCCCAGAGCAGACCGCCGTAGCGCTGGGTCAAAGCGGCGACGCCATCGGACACCGGGCGTACCAGGGCCGCTTGCTGCGGGTCTTTCATGTCGAGGATCGGCCGCACATGCAGTACGCCGGCGTCGACATGGCCGAACATGCCGTACTGCAAGCCGTGGCTGTCGAGCAGGTCGCGCAGTTCGGCGATGTATTCGGCCAAATGCTGCGGCGGCACTGCGGTGTCTTCAACGAACGGCTGCGGGCGGGCTTCACCGGCGACGTTGCCGAGCAGGCCCACCGCCCGTTTGCGCATGCCGTAAACCTTGTTCACCGCTGCCTGACCAACCGCCAGCGTATGGCCCAGGCGCTCCACGGTGCGGTCGTTTTGCAGATGTTCGAGGAACGCTTCGACGCGGCGTTGCAGATCTTCGGGATCGTCACCGCAGAACTCGACCAGATTGATGCCCAGAGTCGGCCGCTCAGCGTTTTCCGGAAAATATTCGGCAACGCCGTGCCAGACGATGTCCTGCATCGCCAGCAGCAAGACCTTGGAGTCGACGGTTTCAATCGACAACGGCTTGAGCGCCATCAACGCCCGCGCATCGCGCAAGGCATCCATGAACCCGGCGTAGCGGATGTTGACCAGCATGGTGTGCTTGGGAATCGGCAGCACGTTGAGTCGCGCTTCGACAACGAAGCCCAGCGAGCCTTCAGCGCCACAGAGCACGCTGTTGAGGTTGAAGCGCTGATCGGCCTCGCGCAGATGCGCCAGGTCATAACCGGTCAGGCAGCGGTTGAGATCGGGAAAGCGTGCCTTGATCAGCTCGCCCTGTTCATCAATGATCTGCCGCGCACAACGATAGACTTCGCCGACGCGATCATCGCGGGCGCACTGCGCTGCAAGCTCATCCTCGGCCAGCGGCAGGCCGTGCAGACGCTCGCCGCCGCGCAGGATCATCTCAAGCTCCAGCACATGGTCGCGGGTCTTGCCGTAGGTGCAACTGCCCTGGCCGCTGGCGTCGGTGTTGATCATGCCGCCGACCGTGGCGCGGTTCGAGGTCGACAGTTCCGGGGCGAAGAACAGCCCGGCGGATTTCAACGCGGCGTTGAGCTGATCCTTGACCACCCCGGCCTGCACCCGCACCCAGCGCTGTTCAACGTTGATTTCCAGAATGCGATTCATGTGCCGCGACAGGTCGACGACGATGCCGTCCGTCAGCGATTGGCCGTTGGTGCCGGTGCCACCGCCACGGGGGGTGATCACCACTTTCTCGTACGCCGGTTCGGCAATCAGCCGCGCCACCCGTGCAACGTCTTCGGCGTCCAGCGGAAACACAGCGGCTTGCGGCAGGCGTTGGTAGATCGAGTTGTCGGTCGCGAGCACCACGCGACTGGCGTAATCAGCGCTGATTTCCCCGCGAAAGCCGCTGTCTTTCAGGGCGGCGAGGAATTGTTGGTAATCGCCGGTCAGGGCTTTGGCAGGCGACAGCTGGGCAATCATCGGTCGGGTCATCTCGGTCAAATCGGGCTGTGTGGCGGTGAACAGTTGTGCGCAAGGAATGATTGCGTCAGGCTCCGCCATCTGATTGCGCCCATGTTCATTGCTGGCCAGCCATGGAACAAGCGTAATTTCGACCCGCTATCGATGAGTTTTACGAATGAATCCGCGCACCCTCACACCGTCCATGTCGCTGCTGCTGGCTTTCGAGGCCGCCGCTCGACACGAGAGCTACACCCGCGCCGCCCATGAACTGTCACTGACGCAGAGCGCGGTCAGTCGCCAGGTACAGATTCTCGAGAAGATGCTCGGCATGCGTCTGTTCAGCCGTGAAGGCCGGCAGGTGGTGCTGACGGATGTCGGGCGCATGTATCAGCGCGAGCTCAGCGAAGCCCTCGGACAGATTCGCAGCGCAACCTTGCAGGCAATGGCGTTTGGTTCGGGTATCCATAGCCTGCGCTTGGCGACGCTGCCGACCTTCGGTTCGAAATGGCTGCTGCCACGGTTGAAGGATTTCTACACGGCGCACCCGGGCACGACCGTGCACCTGCATTCGCGGATCGAAACCATCGACTTCGACACCAGCGAAATCGACGCGGCGATCTGCGTCGGCGGGGGTGAATGGCCAGGCCTGACCGCCCTGCCCCTGCACACCGAAGAATTGGTGGCGATTGCCAGCGCGCAGCTGTCGGCGACTGAACGCGACGAAGCCGAGCGGCACATTGCCGGGCAGTTGCTGCTCAACGTCAGCAGCAATGCCCAGGCATGGGCAGAATGGTTCAGCCATCATCAACTGCCGCATCGCAGCATGCGGATCGGGCCGAGCTTCGAAATGACCTCGCACTTGATTCAGGCAGTACGCGCCAATATCGGCGTCGGCCTGGTGCCGCGAATTCTGGTCGAAGACGAATTGCTCAAGGGCGAATTGCTGCAACTGGGAGAGCCGATTACCAGCCGACGCAGCTATTACCTGGTGTACCCGCCGCGTAATGAGAATCTGCCTTCGTTGAGAGCGTTTCGGGATTGGCTGCTCGAGACGCTTTGACTCGTGGGCCCCATCGCGGGCAAGCCCGCTCCCACAGGTATTGTGTCGCTCACAAATTTTGCATCCGACAAAGACCCTGTGGGAGCGGGCTTGCCC